>JBOGIE010000081.1:0-10503 GCA_050742435.1 Acidimicrobiales bacterium
GCCCAGCTCGGACCGGGCCGCGGCCGGCACGCGGGGCGGCGCGGCCAGGAGGCGGGCCAGCGGGTCGGCACTCGGGTCCCCGGCCACCCCCATGCCCAGCTCGTCCATGACCCGGCGGGCGGTGGCGGCACCCACTCCCTCGAGCAGTTGCAGCACGCGGAACCAGGCCAGCTCGTCCCACGGGTTGTCGAGCAGGCGGAGCAGGGCGAGGAGGTCCTTCACGTGGGCCGCCTCGAGGAACCTCAGCCCCCCGTACTTCACGTAGGGGACGTTGCGCCGGGTCAGGTGGAGCTCGAGCCGGTCGGCGTGGGAGGCAGCCCGGAACAGGACGGCCTGGTCCTGGAGAGCCACACCGTCGTCGCGGTGGGCCAGCACCGAGTCGCACACCGCGGCCGCCTCGCGCTCTTCGTCGCCGCAGATCCGCAGCAGCGGCCGGCGGCTCCCCGGGCGGGCCGACCACAGCTCCTTGGCCATGGCCGTGCCCTCGGCCGCCTCGGCCATCACCGCGTTGGCCACGGCGACGATCGGCGGTGTGGAGCGGTAGTTCTGCTCCAGCCGCACCACGGTCGTGCCGGGGAAGCGGTCGGCGAACTCCAGCAGGTTGCCGCTGCTGGCCGCCCGGAAGCCGTAGATGGCCTGGGCGTCGTCGCCCACCACGGTGAGGCCGGTCCCGTCCGGGCAAAGGGCGGCCAGGATGTCGGCCTGGAGCGCGTTCGTGTCCTGGTACTCGTCGACCAGGACGTGGTCGAACATGCCGGGGAGCAGGCCGGGCACCGCGCCCAGGGCCCGCCAGCACAGGAGCAGGTCGTCGTAGTCGAGCAGCTGCCGCTCGCGCTTGCGGGCGGTGTAGGCCTCGAAGGCGGCGCGGATGCCGTCCCCCTCGCCCGCACACCACGGGAAGTACCGGTCGAGCACCGTCGGTAGCCGCTCGCCCGTGTTGACCACCCGGTCGTAGACCGACGCCAGGGTGGACGCCCGTGGCGACCGGCGCCTGCCCGCCGCTCCCGGCCCATCGTGGTGCAGACCCAGGTCGGAGCGGATGAGGCCGAACAGCTCGGTGACGTCGGCCGAGTCCAGGATGCTGAAGCCGGGATCGAGGCCGAGGCGGCGGCCGTGCAGGCGCAGGACCCGGTTGGCGACGGAGTGGAAGGTGCCGCCCCACACCCGGGCGGCGGCGACCCGGTCGGACAGCCGCCCGGCCCGGCCCAGCAGCTCCTGGGCCGCCCGCCGGCTGAAGGTGACCAGGCACATCCGCTCGGGGTCGGCGCCCTCCCGGAGGAGGCGGGCCACGCGGTGGGCCAGCGTGCCCGTCTTGCCGCTCCCGGCCCCGGCCAACACCAGCAAGGGACCGCCTTCGTGCTCCACCGCCTCCCGCTGCCGGGCGTTCAGCTCGAACATAAGTTCGCACCGTAGCCCAGGGGAGGCATGCCCGCCGGACTTCCCGGGTAAGCCACTCGTGGGATCGCTTGTGGACCCACGGGTCGAGCAGCGGGCCGAGAGAGAGGAGACCGTGGTGGTCGATGTCGCACCGCAACTGCAGGACCACGCTGTCGGGCTGGAGATGCAGATCGTGGAACTGGCCCGCCAAGCCGACCAGGCCGCCCATGAGGGCTGGCCCGAGCGCGAGGCCGAGCTACGGAAGGAGCTCGACACCCTGTACGTCGAGCTGGCGTCGGTCGCCGAGCGCCTGACCGAAGAGGTCAGCGCGGCCCACGCCGCCCCCGAGGTCGACGCCGAGCCGGCCGCCTCCGCCCTCCGGCGCTGAGCAACACCGGTCGCCCGGCCGGTCCCTCGGGCGCTCCTTCCGGGATTCCGGACTTCGGGAATTGCACAAGCTCTCAATTGTTGTAGCATCAATGAAGTAGTTGAAAGTTCATCGACATGCCGCCTCCCGAAGGCGGAAAGGAGCTCGACATGGCAACCACCCTGACCCGTGAGTACCAGGGCCTGCAGATCCCCGAGGCCGGCACCTACGTGCTGGACAAGGGCCACACCACCGTGGAGTTCGTCGGGCGCCACCTCATGATCACCAAGGTGCGCGGTCGCTTCACCGACTTCGACGGCCAGATCGTCATCGGCGACTCCCCCGAGGACTCCTCGGTGGCGGTGACCATCGACGCAGCCAGCGTGAACAGCGGCGACGACAACCGCGACGGCCACCTGCGCAGCCCGGACTTCCTCGACGTGGAGACGTACCCCACCATCACCTTCCGCAGCACCGGCGTGGACTTCGGGCCGGACGGCACGGCCAAGGTGCACGGTGACCTGACGGTCAAGGACGCCACCCGCCCCGTGACCCTCGACGTGGAGTTCGACGGCGCCTCCCCCGACCCCTGGGGCGGCCAGCGCATCGGCTTCACGGCCAGCACCGAGATCAACCGTGAGGACTGGGGCCTCACCTGGAACGTGGCCCTGGAGACCGGCGGCGTCCTGGTGAGCAAGAAGATCCGCCTCGAGTTCAACGTCGAGGCCGTCAAGCAGTAACCGGCGCCCACACCGCGCGCACCCTGCGCCCCCGTGTCCCTCAGGGTGACCGGGGGCGCAGCCGCGCCTCGGGCGGGTTGTTCAGGAAGTACTCGTCCCGAGGCCGGAGGTCGCGGTTCAGACCGCCGTCGTCCACCGGCACGAGTGGTCCGCCCCGGCGCACGTGCTCGGGCTGCACCGTGCGGACGAAGCCGGCCAGCGAGTCCCCCTGGGCCGAGGTGAACGAGCCCGGCGGCAGGGCGGCCAGCCGGTCGAGGACCGCTTGGCGGTCGAAGGGGATGGGGCGGCGGCTGGCGATCACGAACTGCGAGCCGTAGTAGTTCTCCACGGTGAACCGCATGACGTAGGGGAAGACCTCGGTCACGCTGTTCAGCGTGCGGGGGGTCGGGGCCCACTGCGAGAACAGCCCGTCGTCCTGTAGCCGGCTGGCGATGAGCCGGTAGAACTCGACCGAGTACAGGCCGCCGCTGTGGCCGGTCTGGGGGCGGATGACGTCGACCGTCGTCAGGTCGAACCGCCGGTCGGTGGTGAGCAGGACCTTGCGGCCGTCCGCCACGCGGACCTGAATACGTGGGTCGGAGCCCAGCGCGGCGATCTCCGCCGCCCCGCCGGCCGACAACGCCTCGTGGAGGTCCAGCTGGCCCCGGCACAGCTCGGCCACCTCGAGGGAGGCCACCCGCGGGTCCCGGGTGATCCCGTACGGGGTAGCCCCGATGCCGAGGCCGACGGCCATGGTGGCCGCGGGGGCGGGGTGGAGGAGGGCGGGCAGCAGGCCGATGAGGACGTGGAAGTCGTCGAAGGGATGGGAGTTCTGCGACATCCCGTTCACCAGCAGGAGGTTGTCCCCCTGGAAGGGCTTGAGGGCGTTGACGCACGCCCGCTCCTCCTCCAGGGTGAACCGGTCGACGTCGGCGGCGTGGAAGAACGCCCACAGGCGGAGGTTGGACGGGAAGGCGGCCACCAAGGCGCAGAGCAACGCCACCGCACCGGCGCCCAGCGCCAGCCGGTGCGGCCGGGCCAGGGCGCCGGCGGCGAAGGCCAGGCCCGGCACCAGCAGGAGGGCGGCCAGGAGGCGCAGGGTGCCCGAGGTGCCCAGCCGGTCGATGAGGACGAAGCCCACCACCAGGGTGCCGGCCACGTTGCCGGCCACGTTGGTGGCCAGCAACAGCCCGGTCCGCCGGCCCAGGGTGGCGACCCGCTCGGCTACCAGGGCCTGGACGAACGGGAAGGAGGCGCCCATGCACAGCACCGGCACACCCATGACCAGCAGGGGCGCCCCCAGGTGGATGGCGGCGAAGCGGCCCACCTTGCCGAGGGAGTCCAGGTCGTACTGGGCCAGGTCGTAGCCGTCGAAGGCCAAGTGGCGGGCCAGCGAGTCACCCACGCCGATCCGGTCCGGCACCTCCACCAGGAGGAGCAGGCCGGCCAGGGCCGAGACCCCCACCGCGAACTGCAGGCCCAGGAACCAGCGCCCCGGCCGCCGGGCCCGTCGCACCAGGCGGGCGCCCACAGCGGCACCCCCGCCGAAGAGCAGCAGGTAGAGCGCCAGCAGGTGGCCGAACGTGTAGGCGTTGCCCCGGAGGATGGCGTCGACCACCCGGAAGAACACCACCTCCAGCCCCAGGGCCACCGCCCCGGTGAGCCCGTAGACCACGTACCACGGCCAGGTCCGGCCGACATCGGTGACCGGGTCGCGTGCCGGCGCGCCGGCGGGGCTGGGCCCCCCGCCGGCACTGGCGGGCGTGGCCGGAAGGGCCCGGGTGCCCGCCAGCACGAGCACGGCGGCGACCACGTTGAGCGTGCCGGCCAGGCGAGCCGCGCCCAGGAATCCCAGGGTGCCGAGCAGGAACCACCCCGACACGCCGGCACCCACCCCCGCGCCCAGCGTGTTCACCGCGTAGAGCCGGCCGACCAGCGGCCCGGCGTCCTCGATCCGCTCGACCAGACCCCGGGCCAGGAGGGGCAGCGACACGCCCATGAGCGTGGTGGGCACGACGAGCAGGACGAAGTGGAAGGCGAAAGCGGCCGGGACGCTCTCCAGGGAGGGCGCCACCTCCCGGTACAGGTCGTAGAACAGCCAGATGCTGGCCCAGGCGAAGAGGCCGATCGCCGCCTCGGCGGCGGCGAAGGCCAGGAGCGACCGGCGGGGCCCGAGCCGGTCGGCCAGCGCTCCGCCGGCCAGGCTCCCCAGGCCGATCCCGGCCAGGAAGGCGGCGACCACGGTCGTGACCGAGAACAGGTCCACCCCCGCGTGCAGGGAGATCACCCGCTGCCAGACGACCTGGAGGGTGAGGGCCGAGAACCCGGTCAGGGCGAAGACGGCGAAGAGGACGGCGCGCAGCCCGCGGGTCACCGGTCAGCCCACGTCCGGGTAGACGACCTCCCAGAGGCACAGGCCCCGGGCCGGGGCGACCCGGTTCGCCTTCGAGCGGTCCCGGGCCCGGAGGATGGCGGCCATCTCCCCCGCCCGCTGCTTGCCGAGGCCCATGGGCACCATCGTCCCCACGATGGCCCGGACCATCTGCTGGCAGAACGAGCTGGCGTCGATGTCGAACCGGAGCACGCCGCCACCCAGGTCGTGCCAGCGGGCGTCGTAGACCCGCCGTACCAGGCTGGCGTCGGGGATGCGCTTCGGGACGCGGCAGAACGAGGAGAAGTCGTGCTCGCCGATGATCGGGTCGCAGGCCAGCCGCAGGGCGTTGAGGTCGAGCGGATCGGGCACGTGCCAGGTGGTGGCGGCCAGAAAGGGGTCGGGGACCGGGCGGTTCAGGACCGTGTAGCGGTACCGCCGGCAGGCCGCCGAACGCCGGGCGTCGAAGGCGTCCGGGGCGATGGCGGCCTCCCGGATCACGATGGCCGGCCCCAGCATGCTGTTCAGGTGGCGCTGCAGGGCGACGAGGTCGGGCGCGGGCTGCTCGGTGTCGAAGCTGACCACGTTGCCCCACGCGTGCACCCCGGCATCGGTACGGCCGGCGACGGTGAGGTCGACCTGATGGCGCAGGACGGTGGACAGCGCGGTGGCCAGCTCGCCGCCCACCGTGCGCACGTCGCGGTTCTCCGAGAACCCGGAGAAGCCGGTACCGTCGTAGGCGACCGTGAGGCGAACCCGCGGCACGGGCGCGCCGAGCTAGACGAGCTCGATGCGGGCCATCGGCGCGTTGTCGCCGTGGCGGGGGCCCAGCTTGAGGATGCGGAGATAGCCGCCCGGGCGGCCCTCGTAGCGGGGGCCGATCTCCTCGAAGAGCTTGTGGGCCATGTCCTTGTCGCCCATGAACGACACCACCTGGCGGTGGTTGTGCACCCCGCCCTTGCGGGCCTTGGTGATGAGCTTCTCGGCCACCGGGCGCAGGGCCTTGGCCTTGGCCTCGGTGGTGACGATGGCCTCGGCCGCGAACAGGGAGGCGGCCATGTTGCCGAGCATGGCCTTCTGGTGCGACGCGCTGCCGCCGAACCGGCGGCTCTTCCTCGGGGTGGCGGGCATGGGCTACGCCCCGCCCTTGCTGCGCAGGGCCAGGCCCCGCTCGTCGAGCTTCTGCAGGACCTCGTCGAGGGACTTCTGGCCGAAGTTGGTGATGGCCAGCAGGTCCTCCTCGGTCTTGTTGACCAGCTCGCCCACGGTGTTGACCTGGGCCCGCTTGAGGCAGTTGCGGGGACGTTCGGACAGGTCGAGCTCCTCGATGGCCAGGTCGAGGTCGGGCGACCCGCTGCCCAGCACGCCGACGTCGCCCAGCTCGAGAGCCCGCGGAGCGTCGCTCATCTCGGCCACCAGGCTGACCAGCGACCGCAGGGTGGCGCCGGCCGAGGCCAGCGCCTCCCGGGGCGAGATCGACCCGTCGGTCTCGATGTCGAGGGTGAGGCGGTCGTAGTTGGTGGCCTGCTCCACCCGGGTGGGCTCGACGGTGAAGGCCACCCGGCGGACGGGCGAGAAGATCGAGTCGATGGGGATGACCCCGATGACCGACGACTTCTTGTTCTTCTCGGCCGAGACGTAGCCCCGGCCCCGCTCCACGGTGATGTCCATGGCCAGTCGGGCCCGGTTGGACAGGCTGGCGATGTGCATCTCGGGGTTGAGGATCTCGACGTCCGCGTGGGGCTGCAGGTCACGGGCGGTGACCTCGCCGGGACCACGGGCGTCGAGGCGGAGGATCACCTGCTCGTCGGACTCCACCCGCAGGACCAGGTCCTTGAGGTTGAGCATGATGTCGGTGACGTCCTCCTTCACCCCGGCGATGGTGGTGAACTCGTGGAGGACGTCGTCGAACCGGATGGACGTGACGGCGGCGCCGGGGATGGACGACAGCAGGGTCCGCCGCAGCGAGTTGCCCAGGGTGTGGCCGAAGCCGGGCTCCAGGGGCGAGATGGCGAACTGCTGGCGGTCGCCCTCCTGCTCGCCGATCGCTTCGACGGTGGGGCGCTGGATGATGAGCATGACTGTTCCCGAATCTTCAGAGGGGTGGATGGCCTACTTGGAGTAGAGCTCGACGATGAGGGACTCCCTCACCGGCACGTCGATGTGCTCGCGAAGAGGCAGGTCGCGCACGGTGGCCGACCATCCCTCTCCGGCAACCTCGAGCCAGGGCGGCTTGGCCCGGTCGAGCGTGTCGAGGTTGTGGCGGAGGACGATCATGGTGCGGGACTTCTCCCGGACCTCCACGACGTCGCCCTTGCGCACCTGGTAGCTGGGGATGGTGACCCGTTTGCCGTTCACGTTGACGTGGCCGTGGCGGACGAGCTGGCGGGCCTGGTTGCGGCTCGATCCCCAACCGGCCCGGTAGGCGACGTTGTCGAGGCGCTGCTCCAGCATGCGCAGGAGGTTCTCGCCGGTGATGCCGCCCTGGCGGTTGGCCTCCTTGTACATGTTGCGGAACTGCTTCTCGAGCACCCCGTAGATGCGGCGGGCCTTCTGCTTCTCCCGCAGCTGGAGCATGTACTCGGACTCACGGATGCGGCCCCGGCCGTGCATGCCGGGGGGATAGGGCCGGCGCTCGATCGGGCACTTCATCGAGTCGCACTTGGGGCCCTTGAGGAAGAGCTTCATCTTCTCCCGCCGGCACAGGCGGCAGACGGGGCCGGTGTATCGCGCCATCAGACTCTCCGCCGCTTCGGGGGGCGGCAACCGTTGTGGGGGATGGGGGTGAGGTCCTTGATGCCGGAGACCTCGATGCCGGTCTGCTGGAGCGACCGGATGGCGGTCTCCCGGCCGGAGCCGGGGCCCTTGACCAGCACGTCGACCTTGCGGACCCCGTGCTCCATGGCCCGGCGGGCGCAGGCCTCGGCCGCCAGCTGGGCGGCGAAGGGGGTGGACTTGCGCGATCCCTTGAAGCCGACGTTGCCGGCCGACGCCCAGGCCAGGACGTTGCCCTCCATGTCGCTGATCGAGATGATCGTGTTGTTGAACGAGCTCTTGATGTGCGCCACCCCGTAGGTGACGTTCTTCCGCTCGCGCTTCTTGGGCCGCCGCCCTCCCGGCTTCGGCTTGGGCACTTAGGACTCCCCCCTATCGGCGGCGGCCGCCGGCGCTGCCGAAGGCAGCCCCACCCGGCTGCCGCCGGAAAAGAAACGGCGGAGGCCGAGCCGGCTCCGCCGGCCGGCCGCAGCGCCTTGAAACTCGTCCGAGCGGAGCGAAGCGAGCGAGAACGAAATCACTTGCGAACCTTCTTCTTTCCGGCGACGGTCTTCTTGGGGCCCTTGCGGGTGCGGGCGTTGGTGTGGGTGCGCTGGCCCCGGACCGGCAGGCCACGCCGGTGGCGGATGCCCTGGTAGCAGCCGATCTCGATCTTGCGCTTGATGTCCTGGGCGACGTCGCGCCGCAGGTCACCCTCGACCTTGAGGTTGGTGTCGATGTGGGTCCGCAGGTGGGCGACCTCTTCCTCGGTGAGGTCGCGGACCCGGGTGTTGGGGTCGATCCCCGTGGCCTGGCAGACCTGGTTGGCCGTGGTGCGGCCGATCCCCAGGATGTAGGTGAGGGAGATCTCCAGCCGCTTCTCGCGGGGGATGTCGACGCCGGCGATACGTGCCATGTCGCGGGCCTCTAGCCTTGCCGCTGCTTGTGGCGGGGGTTGGTGCAGATCACCATGACCTTGCCCTCGCGCCGGATGACCTTGCAGCGCTCACACATCTTCTTGACGCTCGGTTTGACCTTCATCTGGCGTGCCCTCTACTTGTAGCGATAGGTGATCCGGCCCCGACTGATGTCGTAGGGCGTCAACTCCACCTGCACCCGGTCACCGGGGAGGATCCGGATGTAGTGCATCCGCATCTTTCCCGAGATGTGTGCCAGTACCTTGTGGCCGTTCTCCAGCTCGACGCGGAACATGGCGTTGGGCAACGGCTCGACGACCGTGCCCTCCATCACGATGGCGTCTTCCTTGGGCTTTGGCAGGTGCTTTTCTCCTGACGACGCGTCTCAACCAGCGAACTGCCGGGGGACAGGTGGATATAGTAACTCAGTTCGGCCCGGTGCGTTCCCGGGCCTGCCTTCGCGACCGCCCGTCGCGCCGTCCCCCCGACCCGCTAGTCGAGGACGGTCAGGACCTCGGGGCCGTCCTCGGTCACCGCGATCGAGTGCTCGAAGTGGGCGGAGAGCCGCCCGTCGGCGGTGATGACCGTCCAGCCGTCGTCGTTGAGCTGGGTTTCGGGGCTCCCCAGGTTGACCATGGGCTCCACGGCCAGGACGTGGCCGACCCGGAGCTTCACGCCCCGGCCGGGCTCCCCGTAGTTGGGCACCTGGGGCTCCTCGTGCATGGCCCGGCCGATGCCGTGGCCCACGTACTCCCGGACCACGGAGAAGCCGGCGCCCTCGGCCACGGTCTGCACAGCGTGGCCGATGTCGGTCAGCCGGGCGCCCTCGCGGACGTGCTGGATCCCGGCCCACAGGCTCTCCTCGGTGACCCGGATGAGCTTCTGGGCCTCTTCGGAGATCTCGCCCACGGCGATGGTGCGGGCGGCGTCGCCGTGCCAGCCGTCGACGATGGCCCCGCAGTCGATGGAGATGATGTCGCCGTCCTCGAGCCGGTGGTTCCCCGGGATCCCGTGGACGATCACGTTGTTGGGCGAGGCGCAGATGACGGCCGGGTACCCGTGGTAGCCGAGGAAGTTGGACTTGGCCTTGCGCTTCGTGAGCACCTGCCGGGCCACCTTGTCCAGGTCGGCGGTGGTCACGCCGGGGCGGGCCGCGGCCTCGCAGGCGTCGAGCATCTCGGCCACCACCCGCCCGGCCCGGCGCATGACGGCGATCTGCTCAGGAGTCTTGGTCGTCGCACTCACGGGAGGCTCACCGTCTGGCCAGCCGGTTCTCGATGGCCCGGAGCAGGCGGCGGGTCACGGTGTCGGGGTCGCCCTCGCCGTCCACCGCGGCCAGCCGGTCGGTGGCCAGGTACCAGGCCACGAGGGGGGCGGTCTGCTTGTCGTACTGCTCGAGGCGCCGGCTGATCACCTCCTCGGTGTCGTCCTCGCGCTGGACGACCCGGCCGCCGCACTGGTCGCAGGTCCAGTCCCGCTTGGGCCGGGCGTCGATGCTGTAGTTCAGCCCGCAGACGCTGCACACCCGGCGGCTGGCCAGGCGCTTGAGCACCACGCCGGTGGGCACGTCCAGCTCGATGACCAGGTCGACCTGGCTGGGGGTCAGCATGGCGTCGAGCGCCTCGGCCTGGGCCACGTTGCGGGGGAAACCCTCCATGACGAAGCCGTGGTCGGCGGCGTCGAGCTCGGTCAGCCGCTCCCGGACCATCTCGTTCACCACCTCGTCGGGCACCAGGTCGCCCGCCTCGACGTATTTCCGGGCCCGCCGGCCGATCTCGGAGTCGCCCTTCATGAACTGGCGAAACATGTCACCGGTGGAGATCCGGGGCACGCCGAAGCTCTCCGACAGGCGGATGGCCTGCGTCCCCTTCCCGGCACCCTGCTTGCCCAGGATGACCAGCCGTGTGGCGAGCACTATGCGAGGAAGCCCTCGTAGTTCCGCATCATGAGCTGACTGTCGATCTGCTTCATCGTCTCCAGCGCCACACCGACGGCGAT
>JBOGIE010000082.1:0-10456 GCA_050742435.1 Acidimicrobiales bacterium
ACCGGGCCTTGGCGTTGGGGAAGCTGTTGAGGTCGCCGCCTCCCCAGTTCCAGTTGAAGTACGACTGGTAGGCGACGTTGTTGGATGCGAACCAGTCGGCCATGCGGTCGACGTAGTAGGGGTTGTCACCCCCGCCGCCGTTGATGTCCCCCTTGGCGTAGAGGCCCCACTCGGGGAACGACATCGGCTTGGCGTGGGCGACGGCGAAGTTCCGGTGGGTGACCAGGCCGTTGAACTGGTTCAGGGTGAAGTTCCAGCGCTGGTCGGGGGTCGACGTGCTGTCCCCCCACTTGAGGTCGTAGGCGTCCAGCCCGATGATGTCGACCACGTCGTCGCCCGGGTAGAAGGCGTCGAGGGTCAGGTTGGTGCCGGCTGCGCTGGACGCCGCGTTCCAGTCGAAGGCGAAGGCCGCGCCCGGCACCGAGCGCATGGTGGTGACGATGCGCCGGTAGAAGGCCTTCCACGACGTGGGGTCGGGGGCGGCGGCCCAGGGGAACCAGTTGCCGTTGGCCTCCCAGCCGAGGCGCAGCACCGAGTGGCCCAGGCCCCGGTTGACCATGTTCTGGGCCAGGGTGCGGAAGTAGCCGTCGAAGGACCCGGCGGCGCCGGCGGCCAGCTGGCCGCTGGCCGAGGCGGGCAGCATGGGAACGCTCAGCACCAGCCGGCGCCCGGGGACGGCCCCGACCCACGGCGACCAGCTGTCGAGCACCCACGGGCTCACGATGTAGCTCCAGTCGAAGCGGTGGTCGAGGGCGTCGGACGCGTAGGGCACCGGAGCTGGGAGCCAGTTGGCGAAGGCGTCGTGCTGGGCGACGTAGCCCGGTCCGACGTAGACGCCGAGCGACGAGGCCGCCGCCCCGGCCGGCGACGGTGCCCCCGAGAGCATGCCCAGCCCGGCGGCGAGCACGCCGGCGGCAAGTGTGGCTCTGAAGGTTCGGCGCATCTGTGGCTCCTCCGCGTTTCCCCGCCGGGCCGGTAAACGCCCATTCTGGTCGAAACGAATAATCTCGATCCTCCGTCGGTTCTTTCTTCGGCCGGAATGAAAGGGCCCTGAATGGGCAATTCGGCCCACGAACGGTCGCGCCGCCGGCCGACCCGGGCTCTGCGACCATGGGTCATGGACGGCGGCAGACCCACTCACGAGCCCGGCGACCGGCGGGGGGGCGGGGCCCGGAGGTGGATCCTCGCCGCCGTCGCCCTCTGGCTCGCCGCCGCCGGCATCCTTCTGGCCCTGGCCGGGTTGGAGGCCCGGGCCGGCCTGCGGGCGGCCGAGCGGGCCCGCGACGCCGCCTCGGTCGACGTCACCTCGGCCCCGGCCCTCGACGAGCTGCGGCGGGCCGACGACCGGTTCGGGCGGGCCGCGGCCCGGGCCGGGTCGCCGGTCGTCGCCCCGCTGAAGGTCCTTCCCGTCCTCGGGCGCCAGATCCGCTCCCTCCACGCCCTGGCCACGGGGGCGGCAGCGGTGGCCGGGATCTCGGCCGGCGCCCTGGAAGCGGGGCAGGAGGCACTCGGGACCACGCCGGCCGGCCACGACGATGCCCCCGAGCTGCTCCGCACGCTGGGCGGCATCGCCACCGAGGCCGAGCGGGAGCTGGCCGACGTCGACCTGGGCCCGGACGAGGCGTTGGTCGGGCCCCTGGGCTCGGCCCACAACACGCTGGCCGCCCGGCTGGCCGAGCTGCGCTCGGGCCTCTCCCGTGGCGCGGCCGGCGCCCGGGCCGCGGCCGACGTGCTGGCCGGGCCCCGCCGCTACCTGATCCTCGCCGCCAACAACGCCGAGATGCGGGCCGGATCGGGCATGTTCCTGAGCGCTGGGCTGCTCGAGACCGGCGACGGCGGCCTCGTCCTGTCACCCTTCCGGCGCACCGAGGAGCTGGCCCTGGCGCCCGGCGCCGTGCCCCTCCACGGCGATCTGGCCGACCGGTGGGGCTGGCTGAAGCCGAACGAGGAGTGGCGGAACCTGGGCGTGTCGCCCCGATTCGACGCCACCGCGCCGCTGGCCGCGGCCATGTGGGAGGCCGGCGGCGGAGGGCCGGTGGACGGGGTGCTGGCCGTGGATCCGCTGGCCCTGCGGGCCATCCTGGTGGCGGTGGGCCCGGTGGACGTCGAGGGCCGGACGGTCGGCGCCGACGACGTCGTCGACCGGCTCCTGCACGACCAGTACCTCGAGTTCGCCGACGACCCGGCACCGACCGCCCGGCGCGAGGAGCTGGGGCTGATCGCCGGGGCGCTGATGCAGGCGGTGGACACCCGGGACTGGAAGGCCGACGAGCTGGGGCGGGAGCTGGCCGCCGCCGCCCGTGGCCGGCACCTGCTGGCCTGGTCCCGCCACGAGGCGGAGCAGGCGGGGTGGGAGGCCGCCGGCATCGACGGCTCCCTGCGGGAGGACTCGGTGTTGCTGGCCGTCCTCAACCGTGGCGGGAACAAGCTCGACCGCTTCCTGCGGGTGGGCGCCCACCTCGACCTGCAGCGGGTCGGGGCGGCGACCCAGGGCGTCCTCACCCTCACGCTGCGCAACCAGACGCCCGTGGGCGAGCCACCGTACGTGGCCGGCCCTCATCCCGGGAGCGGCGGGGCAGAAGGGGAGTACGTCGGCCTGGTGGCGGTCAGCCTCCCGACCGGCGCCCGGGAATCCCGTTTCGATGGCCACGACGCCCTGGCGGTGGCCGGTGCCGACGGACCGACCCGGGTGGTGGCGGTTCCGGCCCAGGTGGCGAGGGGTGAGGAGCTCACCCTGGTCCTGCGCTTCGAACTGGCCTACACCGGAGGGTCGCTACGCATCGAGCCCACGGCCCGGGTGCCCGGCGTGGCCTGGTCCGGCGGCGACGACCACTGGCAGGACGGCGGCCGCCACGATCTGCGCTGGTGATTTCTTCCGCAGCCGTCTAGGAATTTCCACGCACCGTGGTTAAGATTGCCCGAAACGGGTACACCGGACCCACTTTGGGGGCCCAGAAAGGACCCCCCGGGCAGCAGGTGAGCTGGGAGGCTGGGGCCTTGAGGATCAGGAAGCAGATGAGGCGGGGCGCGGCCGTCGCGGCAGTGCTCGCCGGGACGTGGGTTGGGCCGGCACAGGCCCAGACCGTGTACATCGGCGTGCAGCCGCCCGCCGTCGGGACCACCGACGCCGCGCCGGTAGGTGAGGTGCTCAGCAGCACCGGCAGGCGGCTGCAGGTGCAGAGCCTCCAGGTCCAGCCGGTGCGCGGTGGGCTGGCGTTCACGGGGGCCGACATCCTGGGCCTCGTCGGGTTGGGAGGGGGCGCCATCGTCGTCGGCGCCATCCTCAAGCGCCGCGCCGACGCCACCTAGCCGGAAGCGACGCCTCCGATGGCCGTCCGTGCCCTCAAGGGTGCGCCGGGTCGCCACACCCTGGCGCCGGTGCTCGACCTCACGCCCTCCCTCCCCCCTCTCGCGTCCGTCCTCCAGTCCCGCCCGCCGGTCCGGATGGGGCTTCGCCGCTGCCTCGTCCTCCTCGACGCCATCGCCCTGACCACGGCGTGGTCCCTGGCCCTGCTCCGGCTCAAGCCGGTCGCCCCCGGCGGGCGCGGTGGCCTCCTGGCCGTGGTGTTCCTGCTCGTCCCCGCCGCCCTGGCCGCCCTGGCCCTCCAGCAGCTGTACCGGGCGCGGGTGTGCAGCGTGCGCTCGCTGGAGAGCGAGCGCCTGGTCCGCACGTCGCTCCTGACCGCGGTCTTCGCCCTGGCCCTGGCGCCGGTGGCGGGCACGACGGTCACCGTGCAGGACGCCGCACTGGGCGCCGGCCTGTCGTTCCTCTGCCTCCGGGCGCTGCGGACCGCATTCGGTGGCTACCTCCAGACCCGGCGGCGGCGGGGCCGCTTCACCCGGCCCGTGGTGCTCGTCGGGGCCAACGCCGAGGCCGAGGACCTCTACCGCCTGCTCGACCAGCACCCGGAGTTGGGGTTCGAGGTGGTCGGCGTGGTGGGTGACCAGCGTCCTGACGGCTCGTCGATCGTGGCGTCGTACCTGGGGACGGTGGCCGATACCGAGCAGGCGGTGGCGGCCACCGGCGCCACCGGCGTGATCGTGGCGGCCACCGCGGTCGGCACCTCCCAGCTCAACCACCTGGCCCGGGCGCTCACCGAGCGGGCCGTGCACGTCCACCTGTCGAGCGGCGTCCGGGGGATCGCCCAGAGCCGCCTGCGGGCCCAGCCAATGGCCTACGAGCCGCTGTTCTACGTGGAGCCGGTGCGCCAGACCGCCTGGCACCACGCGACCAAGCGGGCCCTCGACATCGTGCTGGGCGGGGTCGGCCTGATCCTGGCCTTCCCCGTGCTGGCCGCGGCCGCGGTGGCCATCAAGCTCCACGACGGCGGCCCCGTCCTGTTCCGCCAGGTCCGCGTCGGCCGCGACGGCCGGCAGTTCACCATGCTGAAGCTACGGACGATGGTGCCCGACTCCGAGGGCCAGTACCACCGGCTGGCCCTCACCCGGGCCGGGCGCACCGGGCCCCTGGTGAAGCTGAGCGACGACCCCCGCATCACCCGGGTCGGGCGCTTCCTGCGGGCCAGCAGCATCGACGAGCTGCCGCAGCTGCTCAACGTGCTGGTCGGCACCATGAGCATGGTCGGCCCCCGCCCCAACCTGCTGATCGAGGCCGCCGGCCTCGACCCGGAGTTCCTGGCCCAGAAGAGCCGGGTCCGCCCGGGGATCACCGGCCTGTGGCAGGTGGAGGGCCGGGACAACCCGTCCTTCGAGGTGTACCGGCGGCTCGACGTGTTCTACGTCGAGAACTGGTCGCTGGCCCTCGACGCCTCCATCCTGCTGGCCACCGCCCGCAAGGTCCTCGGGCGCACGGTGCGCCTGCTGCTCCCCGCCGGCATCCGCGACCGGATCAGCGCCGCCCCCTCCGCCGCCATCCCGTAGCCCCGGGCCGGGTAGCGGCCGGTCGCCGGTACCCTCGGACGATCAGCCTGCGGTCCCTCCCTCCCCTGCTGCGCCACCACCCCGCCCTGTCGGGGCTGGCCGGCGCGTCCTCGGCCGTGCTGGCCGTGCCCGAGGCGGCCCGGGCGTTCACCATCGCCGGCCTGGCCACCCTCAGCGACCACCACCCGGTGGTGGCGGCCCTCCCGACCAGCACGGACGCCGAACGGCTGGCCAACGACCTGCGGGCCTTCCTCGGCCCGGACGACGTCGACCTCTTCCCCGCCTGGGAGACCCTGCCCTTCGAGCGGGTGAGCCCCAGCGTGGAGGCCATGGGCCGCCGCCTGCGGACCATGTGGCGCTTGCAGAGGCCGGAGCGGATGCCTCGCGTGCTCGTCGCCCCCGTCCGGTCCCTCGTCCAGCGGCTCGGGCCGCACGTGGAGGAGGTCGAGCCGGTCGTCGTGCGCAAGGGCGACCAGGTCGACCCCATGGAGCTGGTCGAGAAGCTGGTCACGGGCGGCTACCGCCGTGAGCCGCAGGTCGAGCACCGGGGCGAGGTGGCCCGCCGGGGCTCGATCGTCGACGTCTTCCCGTCCACGGCCGACGTCCCCGTGCGCATCGACCTCTGGGGCGACGAGGTCGACCGTCTGACCACCTTCTCGGTCAGCGACCAGCGCTCCACGGCCGACATCGAGTGCGCCGAGATCTTCGGCTGCCGCGAGCTGGTGCCCACCGACGACGTCCGCAGGCGGGCGGCCAGCCTGGTCAAAACCGAGCCCTGGGGGCGGGAGCAGTGGGAGCGGCTGGCCGAGGGGGCGACGTTCGAGGGCATGGAGTCGTGGCTCCCCTGGCTGACCACCACCGAGCACGTCCTCTTCGACCTGGTGGGCGACTCGGCCCTGCTCCTGCTGGTCGAGCCCCGCCGCATGCGCGACCGGGCCAAGGACCTGCTCGAGGAGGAGGCCGCCCTGGCCGCCAGCCTGGCCCAGACATGGGGGGCGGCCACCAAACGGGAGTGGCCGCGGCTCCACCTGCCGTTCGACCGGCTGCTGGCCCGCACCTCGGCCCCGGCGTGGTCGGTGATCCCCGCGGCCGAGGGGCCGGACACCACGACCATCGAGGCCCACGGCTGGGATCCGGTCTTCGGCGACCCCGCCCGGCTGGCCCGGCAGGTGGCCGACCTCCTCGGCCGTGGCTACCGGGTGATCGTGGCCGCCGACGGCGCCGGCTCCGCCGCCCGCCTGGCCGAGACCTTCCGGGACAACGGGGTCGACATCCCGATCGAGTGGGAGACGGCCGGCGGCGGGGCGGGGGCCCCCGCCGCTTCGGAGGAGGGCGGGGATGGGGCCCCGCCCGGGAGGCGGCGCAGCCGCCAGGCAAGCATCCTCGTGGAGCCGCTCGAGCGGGGCTTCATCCTCCCCGACATCAAGCTGGCGGTCCTGGTCGAGAGCGACGTCACCGGCCGCCGGCGCGTCCACCGCCGGCCCCGCCCCCGCCGCACCGACGCCGCCGGCTTCTTCGACGACCTCAACCCCGGCGACTACGTCGTCCACCACCAGCACGGCGTGGCCCGCTACGCGGGCATGGTCAAGCGGGCTATAGGCGGGGCCGAGAGGGACTACCTGCTGCTGGAGTACCGGGGCGGCGACAAGCTCTACGTCCCGTCCGACCAGATCGACGCCGTCCGCCACTACACCGGGGGCGAGACGCCCACCCTCTCGCGGCTCGGAGGGTCCGAGTGGCACCGCACCAGGTCCAAGGTGCGGGCCGCGGTGCGGGAGATCGCCGAGGAGCTGGTCGCCCTGTACCGCAAGCGGGTGGCCAGCCCGGGCCACGCTTTCCCGCCCGACACCCCGTGGCAGCAGGAGTTGGAGGAGGCCTTCCCGTACCAGGAGACCCCCGACCAGGCCAAGGCCATCGTCGACGTCAAGGCCGACATGGAGGAGCCCGTCCCCATGGACCGCCTGGTCTGCGGCGACGTGGGGTTCGGGAAGACGGAAGTGGCCATCCGGGCCGCGTTCAAGGCCGTCCAGGACGGCATGCAGGTCGCGGTGCTCGTCCCCACCACCCTGCTGGCCCAGCAGCATTTCGGCACGTTCTCGGAGCGGTTCGCCGGCTACCCGGTCCGGGTGGAGGTCCTGTCCAGGTTCCTCACCCCGGGCCAGGCCAAGAAGGTGGCCAGCGGGGTGAAGGACGGGTCGGTCGACATCGTGATCGGCACCCACCGCCTCCTGTCCGGCGACGTGAAGTTCAAGAACCTGGGCCTGCTCGTGGTCGACGAGGAGCAGCGCTTCGGCGTCACCCACAAGGAGCAGATCAAGAAGCTGCGGGCCGACGTCGACGTGCTGACCCTCACGGCCACGCCCATCCCCCGCACGCTGGAGATGAGCCTCACCGGCATCCGGGACCTCACCATCCTGAACACCGCGCCGGCCGAGCGCCAGCCCATCCTCACCTACGTGGGCCCCTACGACGACCGGGCGGTGGCCGAGGCCATCCGGCGGGAGCTGCTGCGCGAGGGCCAGGTCTTCTTCGTCCACAACCGCGTCCAGTCCATCGAGCGGGTGGCCCAGAACCTCAAGGAGATGGTGCCGGAGGCCCGCATCGCCGTGGCCCACGGCCAGATGGACGAGGGCCTGCTCGAGCGGGTGGTGCTCGACTTCTGGGAGGGCGGGTACGACGTGCTGGTCTGCACCACGATCATCGAGTCCGGGATCGACATGCCCACGGTCAACACCCTGGTCGTGGACCGGGCCGACCTCATGGGCCTGGGCCAGCTCCACCAGCTGCGGGGACGGGTGGGCCGGGCCGGCCAGCGGGCCTACGCCTACCTCTTCTTCCCGCCCGAGCGGGAGCTGACCGAGCAGGCCTACGAACGGCTCAAGACCATCGGGGAGCACACCGAGCTGGGCTCGGGGTTCAAGATCGCCATGCGTGACCTCGAGATCCGCGGCGCCGGCAACCTGCTGGGCGCCAACCAGTCGGGCCACATCGCCGCCGTGGGCTACGACCTGTACGTCCAGATGGTCAGCGAGGCGGTGGCCGAGCTCAAGGGCGAGCCGGTCCGGGAGCCGGCCGAGGTCAAGCTCGACATCCCGGTCGACGCCCACCTGCCGCCCGACTACGTGCCCGGGGGCGAGCAGCGCCTTGAGGCCTACCGCCGCCTGGCCGCGGTGACCACCCAGTCCGAGGTCGACGACGTGGCCGCCGAGTGGCTCGACCGCTACGGCCCCCTCCCGCCCCCGGCCGAGGCGTTGATCTCGGTCGCCCGGCTGCGGGCCGAATGCGTGCGGACGGGCATCCGGGAGGTCACCGTCGCCCGCAACGTCATCCGCATGTCGCCGGTCGTCCTCAAGCTCAGCGCCCAGATCCGGCTGAAGCGACTGTCGAGGGACGCGGTCTACAAGGAGGACCTGGGCCAGCTGGTGGTGCCCATCCAGCGGGGGGCCGATCCGGTCCAGGCCGCCCTGGTCCTGCTCGGCCAGCTGCTCCCCGCCGAGGCCGCCGACGGGGTCAGCGCCTGACCACCGGGTACCATCGACGCACCGTGAGACGCTTGAAAATCCTCCTTCCCGCGCTCGTCGCCGGGTTGGCGCTGCTGGCCACCGCATGCGGGTCGGTGTCGCCGTACGCCGCCAAGGTCGACGACACGTCGATCAGCCAGGACGAACTGGAGAGGGAGCTGCGGTCGATCGCCGCCAACGGCCCCTATCTGCGCCTGGTCGAGTCCCGCCAGCAGGTCACGGGCACCGGCGCCAACACCTTCGACGCCGCCTTCACCGCCCTGGCCCTGACCCGGCAGATCTACTACGAGCTGATCAGCGCCGAGCTGGCCGAGCGCAAGCTCACCGTCGGTCCCGAGGACCTGGCTGCCGCCCGGGCCACGGTGATCGAGCAGATCCAGGGGGAGGACGTCTTCCAGGACTTCCCCGCGGACTACCAGCAGGAGCTGATCCGCCGGCAGGCCCAGCTCGACCTGCTCACCCTTTCCCTCAACGGCCACACCGGCTCGCCCGACGAGGCCGCCCGCGCCTACTACGACGGGCACAAGGACGAGTTCGCCAGCGCCTGCGTCAGCCACATCCTCGTGCCCACCAGGGAGCAGGCCGAGGACCTCCGCGGCCGCGTCGCCGGCGGGCAGGACTTCGCCGCCGTGGCCCGGGCCGAGTCCCAGGACACCCAGAGCGCCCAGAAGGGCGGCGAGCTGGGCTGCGACATCACCCAGGAGACCAGCTTCGTGCCCGAGTTCCTCCTGGCCGTGTTCACCCAGCCGGTGGGCGAGGTCGGGTCGCCGGTGCAGTCGCAGTTCGGGTTCCACGTCATCAAGGTGACCTCGCGCGACGTGCCCCCATACGACCAGGTGAAGGAGGAGGCCCGCCAGAAGCTGGCCGCCTCGGGCCAGGAGAAGCTCCTCACCTGGCTGCAGGAGACGGTCACCGCAGCCAACATCGAGATCAACCCCAAGTACGGCACGTTCAACAAGGAAGGCGCCTCCCCCGGGGTGGTGCCGCCGGCCCGCCCGGCCGACACCACTCCCACCACCGGTCCTCCCATCGGCCCGGCCCCGGCGCCCGGCGGTGGCGGGGTCACGCCGCCGTAGCCTCCGACTCGGTGCCCTCCACCGTGGTCGTGGTCGGGCTGGGCCCGGCCGGGCCCGACCTGATCACGGTCGCTGCCGGGGAGGCCATAGCCTCGGTCCCCCACCGGTACCTGCGCACCAGCCGCCATCCCGCGGCGGTGGCGGTCCCCGGCGCGGTGTCGTTCGACCCCGTCTACGAGACGGCGGCCACGCTCGACGACGTCTACGCCGGCATCGTCGACGCCCTGGCCGAGGCGGCGGCCGAGCACGGGACCGTGCTCTACGCCGTGCCCGGGTCGCCGCTGGTGGCCGAGCGCACGGTCGAACTGCTCCGGCAGGACGAGCGGGTGGCCGTCCAGGTCGTCCCCGCCCTGTCGTTCCTCGACCTGGCCTGGGCCGCCCTGGGCGTCGACCCCCTGGCCGAGGGCGTGCGGGTGGTGGACGGGCGCCGCTTCGCGGTGGAGGCGGCCGGCGAGCGGGGGCCGCTGCTGGTCGCCCAGTGCGACACCCGCCAGGTCCTGTCCGACGTCAAGCTGTCCACAGAGGACCTCGGTGAGGTGACCGTCCTCCAGCGCCTGGGCCTCCCCGACCAGTCGGTGACCACCGTGGCCTGGGCCGACCTGGACAAGGAGGTCGAGCCCGACCACCTCACGTCGCTCTGGCTGCCGGCCGCCGCCCCGCCCGTGGCCCGGGAGGTGGCCCGGTTCGACCAGCTGGTGCACACGCTGCGCCAGCGCTGCCCGTGGGACCGGGAGCAGACCCACCGCACCCTCACCCGGCACCTACTGGAGGAGACCTACGAGGTGCTGGAGGCCATCGAGGCGCTCGACCTGGAAGCGGGCGTGGGGTTCGACCATCTGGAGGAGGAGCTGGGCGACCTGCTGTTCCAGGTCGTCTTCCACGCCACCCTGGCCGCCGAGGAGGGCCACTTCACCCTGGCCGACGTGGCCCGCGGCATCCACGACAAGCTGGTCCACCGCCACCCCCACGTGTTCGCCG
>JBOGIE010000083.1:0-10428 GCA_050742435.1 Acidimicrobiales bacterium
ACCGAAGTGACGGCCGAGTGATCACCGGCGACAGTTGGCGACCGCACGGCTCTTCGTCTCGGCGCGTCCCGATCCGGTCTCCATGCACCGCGACGCCAGCGTGTTCATCGCGCGTGCCGCTCAACACGTGGGACAGACCGGCGAACTCGGGCATCTGGGGAACCTCCTCCTATACTCCCAAAGGGAGTATCATCCCGGCATGGCGTCCTCGTCAACCCCGAAACTGACCACGTCGTCGTACGCCATCCTCGGCCTGCTGGCCCTCCGGCCGTGGACGACCTACGAGCTGGCCAAGCAGATGGCGGTCAGCCTGCGCAACTTCTGGCCGCGCGCCGAGAGCAAGCTCTACGAGGAGCCCAAGAAGCTGGTGGCCCATGGCTTGGCCACCGTGCGGACCGACCCGGTCGGCCGCCGCCCCCGGTCGGTCTACCGCATCACGCCGGCCGGCCGGGAGGCGCTGCGGGAGTGGCTGGACGAGCCGGCCGCCGGCCCGGCGCTGGAGTTCGAGGCCCTGGTCAAGGTGTTCTTCGCCGAGCAGGGCACCAAGGAGCAGCTGATCGCCAACCTGACGCGCATCGTCGAGGAGCAGCACCGCCGGGCGGCCGTCGAAGCCGAGTGGGCCCGGCACTACCGGGCCGGGCGGGCCGCCTTCCCCGAGCGCCTGGCCGTCCTCAGCCTGGTCGGCCCCCTGCAAGCCGCGGTCAACCACACCATCCTGCGCTGGGCGGAGGAGTCGCTGGACCTGGTCGCCGGGTGGCCCGAGGATCTCCGGACTGCGCCGCCCGCCCACGACGCGTTCCATGCCGTCGCCGGGCGGGCGCCGGGCTAGCCGGCCCGGTCGGCGAACGCCTGGGCCAGCTCGTGGACCAGGGGCAGGAACCGCCGGCCCGATATCCGCTCGGCCCGGATGCGCACGAAGTGCGGACGGTCGCCCGGCGCCGACGGCCGCAACCCGAGCCGCCGGGCCCGCTCGAGCTCGGCCGGGTCGGTCACGAGGGAGGCCGGGCCCTGGAGAAGCACGCTCCAGCCGCTCTGCAGCACCGGGTCGATCCGGTCGACCTGGAAGCCGAGGATCGTCCCGTCGGATGCGGCCGACAGCTTGGTCCCCGCCGCCGACCGGAACACGACGTCGTCGTCGAGGAGCGCGAAGTTGACCGGGAAGGCCGCCGGGTGGCCGTCGATGGTGAGGACGACCCGTCCGATGGTGCGCCGCCGCATGAGCCTGAGGCACTGCGGGCGGGAGAGGATCTCGAGCCCGAGGGCGTCAACGTCCATGCCGGCAGCCTCGTCCGGCGCGCCGCACCGGGCCAGGGCCGAACGTCCCTTTCCCGTCAGGCGGCCGACCTGGCGGTCGATGCCGGCCAGAAGTCGATCACGTCTCGAACCGGGACGAACACGTCCTCGCCGGCGGTGAAGACCCAGACGCTGGCACCGTGGGCCGACACGAGGCTCACGTCGTCCAGGCGGGTGCCGTCGGAGAGGGCCAGGTGGACGCTCATCCCTTCGAGCCTTCGCAGTTCCCGACGCCGTGCTGCGTTCATCGCGCTGTCCTCTCGCCGTGCCTTTCCGTTCCTTCAATGGTCGGCAACTTGGACGTCCGACTGGAGGGGAACCGATCGGTCTTTCCACACGACGGTCCGGCCCGTGCGGGCCCGGTAGACGCTCTCGACGTGGAACCCGGCCAGCACGGCGCGGGCCAGCGGGGCCAGCAGTCCGTAGGCCGGGTTCTGGCCGGCGACCAGCCGGCCCCCGGCGCTGATGGCGACGGCCGCCCACGGGCGGCGGGAGGCCACCGGCCCCAGCAGCCAGGCCAGGTGGCGCAACGGCCGGCCGTGCAGGGCGGCCGAGTTCTTGGTCAAGCCGGCCCGGATGTCGGACCAGCCTGCGTACATGCGGGCGGTCATGAGCTTCGGAGCCAGCCGGGCGTTGTGGCCGCCCAGCACCAGCGAGAGGTCGCGGTCGTCGACCACCGACCCTCGTACCGCGGGATGGCCGTGGCCCCCGACCGCCTCGTAGTGGTCGCGGCGGACGAGGAAGCACTGCCCGCTGGCGAACCCCGGGGGGAAGCCCTCCTGGGTCAATGCCAACCCCAGTTCGGGCAGGAGCAGCCGCTCCCAGAACGACCGGCATTGCAGCCCGCCCACGATGCTGGTCGACGTCGACCGGGTGGCGGCGGCCATGGTGGCCAGCGCCGAGGGGGCCAGCACCACGTCGGCGTCCACGAACGCCAGCCACTCGGTCGGCGCCCCCTCGGCCCCGGCCAGGCAGGCCCGAGGCTTGCCCAGCCATCCGGCCGGCGGGTCGCCGTCCAGCCGCACCACCGTGGCGCCGGCCGAGGCGGCCACCGCCGCCGTCCCGTCCGACGAGGCGTCGTCGACCACCACCACCTCCGTGGCCTGGGGTACGACGGCGGCCACGCACGTGGCGATCACCGCCGCCTCGTTGCGGGCCGGCAGGACGACCCGCACGTCGATCGGCGGGGCGGCCGGATTCGGGCCCAGGAACCGGCGGGCTGCCCATCCCATGCGGGCCAGCCCGGCGAGGGACACGGCCGTCGCCGGCGAGGGTCGCACCTATGAGGTGTACTGGCGGAGGATGGATGGCGACGAGCACGTCCGCGACTGGGCCGCCCTGCACCTGACCGAGCCGCCCACCGGCTTGGTCGGCGGCTGGCTGAAGGGGGCGGCCGCGGTCGCCCGGCCGCTGGCCCGGGCCGGGATCTCGCCCAACGCCGTGACCGTGGCCGCCCTGGTCGTGGCCCTCGCCGCCGTGCCCCTTGCTGCCATCGACGGATGGCTGGGCCCGGCGGCGGCGTGCCTGGCCGTGACCCTCTCGGGGCTGCTCGACAGCCTCGACGGGGCGGTGGCCGTGCAGGCCGGTCGCACGACCAAGGTCGGCTTCCTCCTCGACTCCGCCCTCGACCGGGTGGCCGACGCCGCCCTGCCCGCATCCCTGGCGGTGGCGGCCGGCGAAGCCGCCTGGGTGGCGGTCGGAGCAGTGGCGGCCTGCTGGTGGCTCGAGTACGTCCGGGCCCGGGCGTCGCTCGCCGGTGTGACCGGGAAGCAGGTGATCACTCCGGGGGAGCGGCCCACCCGGATCATCCTGACCGCAGTCGGGCTCGGCCTGCCCGTGCTCGCCGTCCCCGCCCTGTGGGCCCACGTGGTCATCGTCGGCGGATCAGGGGTGTTCCTTTTTGCCGACTCGATTCGCCGGCTCCGCCGCCTCGACCCGCCCGCTCCCAGAGCAGCATCGTCAGAACGATGAGGGCGAAGCCGAAGAGGTAGTCCTCGACCGGGATGTCCCACGGGAAGCGGATCCCGCTGTTCTCGTCCGGGTTGTAGGTGACGATCGGAGCCGACAGCTTGGTCAGCCACCCGTCGACCAGAACCTGGAAGAACAGGATGATGGCGTAGGAGACGTAGAACGTCACCTTGCGGAACAGGCCGGTCTTCAGCCAGAACAGCTCGACCGCGATCACGGCGAGCACGGCGACGATCGACGCCCACGTGTACTCCACCTCAGTCCCTTCCGAGCACGCGGCGCACGGCTTCCAGGGTGAGGAGGCTGCAGATGGGGATGACCAGGAAGAACGACAGCTCCTCGATGGGCAGGTTGAACGGCAGCTCCCACCCGGTGACGTAGTCGGGGTTGTAGTCCCAGTGGTCCCGGGCGATGGCGACGACGTCCCACACCAGGAAGATGACGAGAGGGATCCCCATGGCCGCGGCCAGGCGCCTCGGGCGGCGCCAGACCCTCGCCCCGAAAAGGAACTCCAGGGGCAGGGTGATCAGCAGGCACAGGCCCATGAGGATGAGGTACTGGAACCGGTCGACGTCCATCGGCGCGCCACACCGTAGCGGGGGCATGATTACTGGAACCGGCGACCCGCGGGTAGGTTGGATCCATAGGAATGCTTCTGGAGCAAATCACCGGGCCGGGAGACCTCCGGGAGCTCGACGACGCCGAGCTGGAGCAGCTGGCGGGGGAGATCCGCGCCTTCATCGTCCAGTCGGTCTCGGTGACGGGCGGCCACCTCGGCTCCAACCTGGGGGTGGTCGAGCTCACCCTGGCCCTGCACCGGGTGTTCGAGTCGCCCAACGACCTCCTGCTCTGGGACACCGGGCACCAGGCCTACGTCCACAAGATCCTGACCGGGCGCCGCGACCGGTTCCCCACGCTGCGCCAGGCCAACGGCCTCTCCGGTTACCCGTCGCGGGCCGAGTCCAGCCACGACTGGGTGGAGAACAGCCACGCCTCCACCATCCTCGGCTACGCCCACGGGCTGGCCATGGCCTTCGACCTCCAGCACGAGGCCGACCGGCGGGTGGTGGCCGTCATCGGCGACGGCTCCATGACCGGTGGCATGGCGTACGAGGCCCTCAACAACCTGGGCCACAGCGGGCGCCGGGTCCTCATCGTCCTCAACGACAACGGGCGGTCCTACGCCCCCACCGTGTCCCGGCTGGCCGCCGGCCTCACCCGGCTGCGGCTCAACCCGTCGTACGTCAAGAGCCGCGACCGCATCCAGCGCATCCTGCGGGGCGTCCCCGGCATCGGCGAGCACCTCGAGCTGGGCATGGAAGGGGTGCGGGCCGCGTCACGGGAGGTGCTGGGATCGGGCGGGTTCTTCGAGGCCCTGGGCGTCCGCTACATCGGCCCGATCGACGGCCACGACATCCCCACCCTGGAGGCCACGTTCCGCCGGGTGGCCGAGCTGGACGGGCCGATCCTGGTCCACGTCCTCACCCAGAAGGGCCGGGGCTACAAGCCGGCCGAGGACGACGACGAGAAGTGCCTGCACGACACGCCGGTGTTCGACCCGGTCACCGGGCCGCCGCCGTCCATGCCGGCCGGCTACACCCAGGCGTTCGCCGACGCCATCGTGGCCGCCGCCGGCGCCGACCCCCGGATCGTGGCCATCACCGCGGCCATGGCCGGCCCCACCGGCCTGATCCCGTTCCAGACCCGCCATCCCGACCGCTTCGTCGACGTGGGCATCGCCGAGCAGCACGCGGTGACCGCGGCGGCGGGCATGGCCCTCGCCGGGCAGCGCCCGGTCGTCGCCATCTATTCGACCTTCCTCACCCGGGCCTTCGACCAGGTCAACCTCGACGTGGGGCTGCACCGGCTGCCGGTCGTCTTCGCCGTCGACCGGGCGGGGATCACCGGCGACGACGGCCCGTCCCACCACGGCATCCTGGACATGGCCCTGCTCAGCCGGGTCCCGGGGATGATCGTCTTCGCCCCGTCCTCGGCCCAGGAGGTCGAGGTCATGCTCAACGAGGCCCTGTCGATCAACGACGGGCCCAGCGCGGTGCGCTATCCCAAGGGCCCGGCCCGCCAGGTACCGCCCGACGAGGTGGGCTCGGGCCTGTCCGGCCGCCTGGTCTGCCGGGGCACCGACGTCTGCCTGCTCGGCGTGGGCAAGATGGTCGAGGCCTGCGAGGAGGCGGCCCGGCTGCTCAACCAGCAGGGCGTCTCGGCCACCGTGTGGGACGTCCGGGTGGTCAAGCCCCTCGACCCCCTCATGATCGGCGACGCCGTCACCCATCCTCTGGTCGTGACCGTCGAGGACGGCGTCCGCCAGGGCGGCGCGGGGACGGCCATCGCCGACGCCGTGGCCGGCACCGCCGAGGGCCGGACCGCGCCGCCCGTCGTCGTGCTGGGCGTGCCCGACCGCTACATCCCCCACGCCAAGCCGGCCACGATCCTGGCCGACATCGGGCTGGACGGCCCCGGCATCGCCGCCTCGGTCATCCGGGCGCTGGAAGCGGCCGAGTCCGTCCCCGAACGCAACTGATGCAGCGCCGCCGCGGGGCGGCGGCCGTGGCCGGCGCCCTGCTCTTGCTCCTGACCGCCTGTGGCGACGAGGGCGGCCCGTCCCAGGCCGCGGTGCGGGACTCAGCCGGCCAGGCCGGGATCACCGGGGAGACGACGACCACCTCCTCCGGCGGGGCCCCGTCGACCACCACCGCCGGGGGCGGGCGGACCACGACGACCGCCGCCGGCCGCCCGTCGCCCCCCACCACCGCCCGGGCCGGGAGCTCGACCGCCACCACCGCCCCCACCGGGCCCCGGGCCCTGTCCCCGCCGGCCCCCGGCACCTACCGGTACGACACCGCGGGGACCACGACGTTCGGCGGCACTTCCATTCCGTTCCCCGCCGCCACCACCCTCGTGCTCGACCCTCCGTCCGGCTCCCGCCAGCGGGCCACCCGCGACCTGCGCGACCCCGCGGGCAACGGCCTGTCCACCGAGTTCCTCCTTGACTACCGCCCCGAGGGGGTGTTCCTCGTCTCCCTGCGCCTGACCGTAGGCGTCAGCGGGATCAGTGACACCCGGGAGCTGCGCCCGGCGTCGCCCGTCCTCCTCCTGGCCACGGGCGCCCGTCCGGGGGCCCACCTGGAAGCCGATCTGGCCGGTGGCACCACGGCAGCGCAGCTGGTGGTCGACGTCCTGGGCGAGGAGCGGGTCACGGTGGGCGGCCGGGCGGTCGACACCCTGGCCGTGCGGGCGGTGGTGACCTTGGCGCCGGGCGACGTCACCGGTCGCCAGGAGCTGACCGTGAACGTCGACCGCGGCTCCCGGCTGTGGGTCCGGGAGCGGTCGGTCACCGCCGCCTCGGCCGGAGGCGGCCTGTTCACCCTCCACAGCGAGTACACGGCCACCCTCCAGCGCCTGACGCCCTAACCGTCCCCCGCCCCGAACTGGTGACGTCTGGTGTCGTATGTCGCACCAGACGTCACCGGTTCGGGCCTCAGCTCGTGAGGAGGGCGACCACTCGCCGGTACTGGTCCTCGGCGTCCTCCAGGGTGGTGGCGATGCAGGTGGCGCCGGCCTTGCCGTACCCGGGGACCGCGCCCAGGAGGTGGAGGGTGGTCCCCGTGCCGGTCGACGAGTCGAAGGCCAGGCCCGAGCGGTCCACCCGGTCGATCACCTGGGCCGGGGTCAGCGTGGCCAGGTGCTGGGACTTGAGGTTGTCGGTGGCCACGTAGTTCCGGGTCTCCCCGTTGGCCACCAGCTCGCCCCGGGCGACGTCGTACCCGGCCCCGGTGGCCAGGCGGGCCATCCAGTACGGGTGGGTGGTGCCACCCATGCGCAGGTTGATCTCGCTCAGGTACACCTCGCCGCCCGGGCCCGAGCGGCCCCCTGAGCGGGGAGCCGGCACGACGAGGAAGTCGATCCCGAACGACCCGACCACGCCCTCGCCGGCCAGGACCTCGCCCACGCGGCGGGCCTCCTCGGTGATGGCGGCCCGGTAGTCGGCGGCGGCGGGGAACCGGCAGCCGAGGTACACCTGGCCCTCGGGCCCGCCCAGGATCTGGTCGTGGGTGGAAAGGACCTCCACGCTCCCGTCCGTCCCGATCCGCAGCTGCACGCTGGGCGACTGCAACCCCTCCACCCGCAGGAGCTCCTCGACGATCGCCCCCTCGGCCTCGATCTTCTCGACGAACGTCGGCCACGACTCCTCGTTGGCGCAGAACGTGGTCTTCGACGCCGGCAGGGGGTCGCACAGGTTGTCCAGGTCGAGGATGGCGTTGCCCTGCCCGGAGAACCCGTTGTTGAGCTTGACGACCACCGCCTCGGCCGACGGCCGGCGGGCCCGGATGGCGGAGACGGCCTCGGACAGCTCGGCCAGGGAGAACAGGTTCTCCGAGCCCTCGATGCGCCGGACTCCCGCCCGCGCCGCCACCTTGCGTGATCCCGACTTGGACCCGAGCCGGACCAGGTGGGCCGGTGGCCCACACAGCTCCAGGCCCAGGGCCTCCGCCAGCCGGACCTCGGCCGGCGTGACGTTGAACGGCAGCATGGTCCCGCCGTCGGGCACCAGGTCCCGCAGTCCCGAGAGCACGACCGGACGGTCGAGGATCTTCTCGGACAGGCTGCCGATCGACGGGTCGCCGACATCCACCATGGTCAGGCGCACGCGGGCGTCCTCGGGGTCCGGGAGGAAGCGCAGGTAGTAGTGGACGATGGCCTCGTCGACCTCCGAGGAGGTCACGTACACCACTCTGACGGCCGGGTCCCGTAGGAACAGGGCGACAAACAGCATGCGCTCCTCGTAGCGCTGCACGCCGATGATCTTCGCCAGCTCGACGACCGGGAAGGAGATCGACGGCACCACCACGAGGGTGCCAGTGAAGTCGAGCGAGATCAGGGCCCGACCGTACCGGTCACGGACCGACCGTATCGCCCAGGGCCTGGTCGATCATGGCCATCACCCCGTCGTCGAGGGCGACGCCCGACGCAGCCACGTTGTCGTCGATCTGGTCGGGCCGGCTGGCCCCGGTGATGGCCGACGCCACGTTGTCCTCCTGGAGCACCCAGGCCAGGGCCAGCTGGGCCATGGTGAGGCCGAGGTCATCGGCGATGGGGCGCAGGCCCTGCACGGCGGCCAGCACGGAGTCGTCCCGGAACCGGCCCATCATCGACCCCATGGTCTTGCTGGCGGCCCGGGAGTCGGTCGGCGGGGGAGACCCGGGCTTGTACTTGCCGGTCAGCGCCCCCTGGGCCAGCGGCGACCACACGACCTGGCTGATGCCCTCCTTCCGGCAGAGGGGGATCACCTGCTCGGCCTTGCGCCACAGCATGGAGTACTCCGGCTGGCTGGACACGAACCGCTCCACCCCGGGGATGGCCAGGGCGGCCTCGATCTGCTCGACCGTCCATTCGCTGAACCCGATGTAGCGGGCCCTGCCCGACCGCACCACCTCGGTCAGGGCCTCCATCGTCTCCTCCAGCGGCGTGTTCCGGTCGTAGCGGTGGCACTGGTAGAGGTCGACGTAGTCCGTGCGCAGCCGGCGCAGCGATGCCTCGGACTGCTTGCGGATCTGGGCCGCGGACAGGCCGCGGTCGGTGTCGGACATGGGGAAGTAGACCTTGGTGGCCAGCACGTAGGACGATCGGTCGGCCCCGCTCAGCACCTCGCCGAGAAAGGACTCGGCCGCCCCCCGGCCGTAGGCGTTGGCGGTGTCGAAGAAGTTGATCCCGACCTCGAACGCCCGCCGGACGCAGGCCGTGGCCCGATCGGCCTCCACGCCCGTCCCGTAGGTCAGCCAGGAGCCGAGGCCGATCTCGGACACCATGAGGTCGCTGCGGCCCAGGCGGCGGTACTGCATGTCCCGTGCCTACCACGTAGGCGGGCCGGCCGGATCACGGGGGAGAATGCCGCCTATGCCCCGCGTCGCCCTCGTGCTCGCCCTCGTCCTGGCCGCCTGCAGCGGCTCGAGCGACGGTCCGCCGGCGCCCGGGACGCCCGGCGGGGCGGCCCTGCCCTCCACCACAGCGCCGACGACCACCAGCACCGTCACGCCCGCGGAGACCGTGCTGGCTGCGGGCGACATCGCCTCGTGCGACTCCAACGGCGACGAGGCCACCGCCGCCCTCCTCGACGCCAGGCCTCATGCCATGGTCCTCACCCTGGGCGACAACGTCTACCCCAACGGCACGGCCGCCGAGTTCGCCAACTGCTACGACCCCACGTGGGGTCGCCACAAGGGCCGCACCCGGCCGGCACTCGGCAACCACGAGTACGGCGTGTTCCGGGCGGGGGGCTACTACACCGCCTTCGGGTCCGCCGCCGGGGAGCCGCCCCTCGGGTGGTACAGCTTCGACCTGGGGGCCTGGCACGTCATCGTCCTCAACTCCAACTGCGAGGCGGTGGGCTGCGCCACGGGTGGCACCCAGGAACAGTGGCTGCGGGAGGACCTCAACATCCATCAGGCGGGTTGCACGCTGGCGGTCATGCACCACCCCCGCTTCACGTCCGGCACGGTGCACGGGCCGAGCACCGCGGTCACGCCGCTGTGGACCGCCCTGTACGAGGCCGGCGCCGAGATCGTGCTGAGCGGGCACGAGCACAACTACGAGCGGTTCGCGCCCCTCAACCCGGCCGGCCAGCCCGACAACGTCCGCGGCATCCGGCAGTTCGTGGTCGGCACCGGGGGCCGCAGCCACTACCCGTTCGGGCCACCGTTGCCCGGCAGCGAGGTCCGCAACGCCGACACCTACGGCCTCCTCGCCCTCACCCTGCGGACCAACAGCTACCAGTGGCAGTTCGTCCCCGAGGCGGGCAAGACGTTCACCGACTCAGGGTCGACCTTCTGCCACTGACCCCGTTCCGAACCGGGGACGCAGAACGGGCCCTGGCGCAGTTGAACGTCACCAGTTCGGGAGGGGGCGGGGTCAGCAGAGGGTCGGGCGGTCCCCGCTGACCCCTGCGGCGAAGCGGTCCCACTCCTCGGGACGGAGGTCGCGGCCGGCCAGGCGGCAGGCGGTGTCGGCCCAGGCGGCGGGGGCGGGCCAGATGCGGACCCGGCCGTCGTTCGACGTCGACACCGCGGCCCGGTCGTCGGGCAGGAAGGCCACCGCCCGCACGTCGTTGCCGTGGGGGGAGAGGACGGCCAGCGCCTCACCGTCCTGCCACAG
>JBOGIE010000084.1:0-10382 GCA_050742435.1 Acidimicrobiales bacterium
CGCCCGGGCGACACCATCACCCTCACCGGCTCGTCGTTCATCACCGTGTGCGTGTGCGGGCCGCAGATGCCACCCACGCCGGTGAAGATCCGGTGGGGAGGCACCCAGGGGCAGGTCATGGCCGAGCTGACACCGGACAGGACGGGCACCCTCGCCACCTCGTTCACGGTGCCCGACGCGTCCCCCGGGTACTACGTCATCGCCGCCACCCAGCGCGACGAGAGCTTGAACATCGACAGCGCCGGCACGCCGGCGCTGGCCACCTTCGAGGTGCTGACCCCGGCCGGCCAGTCCGTCGTCCCGCCCAGCGAGTTCGCGGCGACCAGTGCGCCCGGCGACCAGACGTCCACGTCGTCGGCGCTGATCGCCCTCACCGTGGGCCTCGGCGTCCTCGGCTTGGCCCTCTTCGTGGCCGGCTCTGCCGTGGTCGTACGCCAGGTCGCCACCCGCAAGGGACGGGTGCCGGCTACCTCCCGGCGCTGACCGACGATCCGTAGCGCAGGGCTTCGGCCAATGCCGTCCTGAGGGGCCACGCCCGTCCCGCGGCGGTCTCGCGCTCGAACTCCTCGTCGCCCAAGTTCGAACGCAGGCCGGCCAAGGTCCGGCGAAGGGTGGGGAGGTCCCAGGGGGGTCTTCCGACGCTGCGGGCGGCGTCCGCGGCGGCGAGGAACCTCACCGCCGCGCCGTCATCGTCGAGCGAGGCGGCGACGAGGCCCATCGCCTGCAGGCCGGCGTCGAGATGGTCCTTGGAGACGTCACCGAACAGCGGGAGTGCCTCGACGACGCCGGCGACGGCACGGCCCGTCGCGCCGTCGGCGAGGTCGAGCATTCCCGACACGGCCAGGGCATGGGCCACGTGCTCGCCGTCGGCCATGGCGCGGCTGATCCCCAGGGACTCCTCCACCGCGCCGCGGGCATACGGTCGATCGCCGTCGAGCAGGGCGGTGTGCGCCAGGTCGGCGAGAAAGCAGGCGTGGCGGGACGGAAGCCCCACCCGCGCCGCCTCGACGCCGTCCTCGGCCCAGATGCGGGCGGGCCCGGTGTTCCCGACCCAGATGTGGACGTCGCACATGCCACGGCAGCCGATGGCCGCCAGGCTGGCCAGGCTGATCTCCTGGCTGATCTCGAGCTCCCGCGTGAAGTAGGCCACCGCGGCCTCGAAGTCGCCTCGCTCGAGGGCGTAGGCGCCCAGGCCGCCGCTGGCCGAACCTTCGGCGATGGGGTCGGGGATGTCCAGGCCCAGCTGAAGGAGCTCGTGCAACATCCGCTCGGCCTGCTCCCGCTCACCCCGCTTCTCAGTGATCGAGACCAGGCTGTCCAGCAGCCGGGCGCGGCCCGACGACAGGCGGTCCTCCTTGAGGCGCTCGTACCCCTCCTCGTACCAGCGAGCGGCGGCGTCGAGGTCGTCCCGGTTCTCCGCCAGGCAGCCCATCTGCTGGCAGTAGTAGGACGCGGCGTCCTGATGGCCTCGGGCCAGCGCCCGTTCGTACCCCTGGCGGGCGACGTCGGCTGACCTGCTCCCGCACATCAGGAAGTACACCCACCACTCGTCAATGCCGTGCTCCTCCGTCAGCCGGAAGGCGATGTCGGCGTGCGGCCGGCCGCTCTGGCAGGCGACCCGCTGGAGGAACGTCAGGCTGGCGAGTGCCGCGGCGCGGTCTCGGGGCGGAGCGTCGGGAAAGGCGTCGACGTAGGTGGGCAGGGTCGACAGGCCCTCGCCGAGGTCCCTCCTGGTCCACCAGGCGTAGGAGACGGCCCCGGCCAGCCGGAGGCTGTCGTGCCGCCGGGCCTTCAGGCCCCACGCCAGTGCGGCCCGCACGTCGTCGGCCTCGAGCGCGAACCGGTCGATCAGCGCCGAAGGCGCCGGCTTGGCCTCTGCCGCCTGGGCCGTCTCGAAGGCGTCGGCGAACCACCGCAGGAGCCGGTCGCGCACCGCCTCCTGCTCGCCGGCGGCCACCAGCTTCTCCTCGGCATAGGCCCGCACCGACTCGAGCAGGCGGTAGCGGGTCGAGGGGTGGTACGAGGGGACGACGAGCGATGCGTCGACCAGCTCGACCACCGCGTCCGGCACGCCGTCCACCGGGAGCTCGTCTCCGGCCACCACCGCCTCGGCCGCCTCGAACTCGAAGCTGCTCGCGAACACGCTGAGGCGGCGGAGGGCGACGCGTTCGGCGGGGCCGAGCAGGTCCCAGCTCCAGTCGAGGGCGGCGCGCAGGCTGCGGTGGTGGGCCGGCGCCTCGGCCTCCGTCGGGTCGGCGGCGAGCAGGGCGAAGCGGTCGCCGAGGCGCTCGGCCACCTCGGCCGGGCCCAAGGTCCGCAGGGTGGCGGCGGCCAGTTCGAGGGCGAGGGGAACCCCGTCCAGGTGGCTGCAGATCTCGGCGACGGCCGGGGCGGTCCCGGCGTCGAGCACGAAGTCGGGGCGGGCGGTTCGGGCCCGGGCCGCGAACAGGGCCACGGCGTCGTAGGCCTCCAGCTCGTCCACCGAGGGGAGATGGGCCGGGTCGGGGTGGTCGAGGGGGCTCAGAGGCCAGAGCTGCTCACCCCGGACGCCGAGCGGCCGGCGGCTGGTGGCCAGCACCCGCAGCCCGGCCGACGTCTGCAGGAGGTGGACGACGGCACCGGCGCAGGCCTGGACCAGGTGCTCGCAGTTGTCGAGGACCAGGAGCGTGGTCTTGGCCCGGAGGAAGTCCTCGACGAGCTGGGCCGGGGTCCGGCCCGGGACGACCGGCACGCCCACCGCCCGGGCGATGGAGTCGAAGACGGCATCGGGCTCGGCCGCCGCCACCCCGGCCAGCTCGACCAGCCATACGCCGTCGGCGTACCCGGCCGTCTGCTCGGCCGCCAGCTGCACGGCCAGGCGGGTCTTGCCCGTCCCTCCGGGGCCGGTGAGCGTCACCAGCCGGGAGCCCTCCAGCGCCTTGGCCAGGAACGCCCGTTCCTCGTGCCGGCCGACGAACTCGTCGCGCTGGCGGGGGAGGTTGTGGCGAACGCGGTCCAGGGAGGGCGGGGGAGGGAAGCCGTCGGGAAGGCCTGGTCCGACGAGCTGGTGGACGTGTTCGGGTTCGGTGAGGTCGGCCAGCCGGTGCCTCCCGAGATCGCGCACGCCGAGGCCTTCCGCCAGGTGGCCGGCGGCGGCCACGGCGGCCGCCGACGCCAGGACCTGGCCGGGGTGGGCGACGGCCCGCAGGCGCGACGCACGGTTGACGGCCGGCCCGTAGTACAGCCCGCCGCGGTGCTCGGCCTCCCCGGTGTGCACGGCCGCCCGCACGGTGAGCGGGTACGGCGTGGGCCAGGCTTCCTCGCCGAGGGCGCGGACCAGCGCCGCGGCGGCGGCCATGGCCTCGCTCGCTTCCGCGAACACCGCGAACCGGCTGTCGCCCTCACCCCTCGGCCACACGATCTCACCGCCGGCCCCGGCCACCGTCGACGCCACCAGCTCGTCGTGGCGGGCCATGGCGATCGCCATTGCCGCCTCGGCCTGCTCCCACAGCGCGGTCGAGCCGACAACGTCGGTGAGCAGGTACGTCACCGTCCCGGTCAGGGGGGCCGCCACTGATCTGTCAGCCTACCGGAGCGGGCATTTCTAGCCGCGCTCGCTGCACGTCGATCGCCAGTCCCTCGAAGGCGGCGACGACCGGGACGGCGCTGGTCCGCGACCGGTCCACGACCCGGTCGAGCTCCTCGTCGGCGCGGTCAGGGTCGTGGTGGAAGAGGACCAGCGTGCCGACGCCCGCCTCCTCGGCCAGCCCCTCGGCGTACTCCACGGCCGAGTGCCCGAGGAAGGCCTTGGCGGGGAACTCAGCGGCCAGGTGCTGGGCGTCGTGCACGAGCACGTCGGCGCCGGCGGCCAGTTCCCGCGCCGCGTCGTGGTACGCCCCGAGGCCGTCCGGGCCCGCTCCGGCGCGCGAGGGGCTGTGGTCTGACAGGTACGCGAGCGTCCCCGTGCCGTCGGAGATGCGGAACCCGAAGGTGCGCCCTCCGCCGTGGGGGATGTCCCGGGCGAGCACCGAGAAACCCTCGATGTCGGCAAAGCCCGGGCGGAGGCCGGCGAACTCCCAGCGTCCCCGCAGCTCGGCCGGACGCAGCGGGAAGGTCGGGGGCGCCAGCACCCTCTCCAGCACGGCCTCCGCCGGCCCCTGCTCGGGGATCAGCACCCTGGTCCTGCTGGCCGGATGTTCGGCAGCCGGGAAGAACGGCAGTCCCAGGACGTGGTCCAGGTGCAGGTGGCCCAGGAGGATCGTCCCGACGAAGGGGACGTGGTCGAGGGCCCGGGCCAACCGGCGCAGGCCGGTACCGGCGTCGAGGACGAGCGAAGGGGACTCCCCGTCCCGGGAGAGGGCGACGCACGACGTGTTGCCGCCGTAGCGCACGAACGCCCGACCGGAAGCGGGCGCCGAGCCCCGGACGCCGAAGAACTCGACTTTCACAGGTCATGATTCGCTCGCCAGGGACCGGCTTTCCGTCGCCGCGCGTACGCCGGGAGTGTGCGCGCCGGCACGTTCGCTGTAGGAGACTGGCCGGCGGTGGACTGGCCTTTGCTCGCCGTGCTCTCGGACGAAGAGCGGCGCAGCCTGCTGGGGCGGGCTCGGCGGCGGCGCTTCCGCAGGGGTGAGGTCGTCTTCCACGAGGGCGACCCCGGAGATGCGCTGCACCTCGTCGACAAGGGCCATCTCATAGTCCAGCGGTCGACCCCGTTGGGCGACGTGGCCACCCTCCTCGTCCTGGGGCCCGGGGACGTCTTCGGCGAGCTGGCGGTCGTGGACCCTGCCCCTCGGAACGCCACCGTGGCCGCCCTCGACCCGGCCGAGACCCTGTCGGTGCACCGGGATGTGTTCGACGAGCTCCGGGCCCGACACCCGGGGCTCGACCGCATGCTCGTCAACTCCCTGGCGGCCGAGGTCCGGAGGCTCTCGGGCCTGCTGGTCGAGGCGCACTACGTCGCGGCCGAGAAGCGGGTCTACCTGCGGCTGCTCGACCTGGCCCGGTGCTTCGGCGGTCCGGGCGAGGGCGCCGCCGTGTCGATCCCCCTCACCCAGGAGCAGGTCGGCCACATGGCGGGGACCACCCGCCCCACCACCAACCGGGTGCTCCGCGCTGCGGAAGAAGCCGGCATCGTCCGCATGGCACGGGGGCACATCGAGGTGCTCAACCGGGACGGGCTGGCCCGCCGGGCCCGCTGAGCGAGGCGGAGCCGGCGCGCGCCGCCAGCTGCGCGGGCGTCAGGGCCCGCAGCCGTGCCGCGGCCGCCTCGATGGCGGCGGGGACGCCCCCGAGCCGGGCACAGAGGGTGGCAACCGCGGCCGCGTTGTCGTGGTCCAGCACGAAGTCGTCGCGGACGGCGGCGGCGCGGTCGAGGAACAGCCGGATGGCGTCGTGCTGGCCCAGGGCATCGAGCGGTGGGACGGCGGAGGGGTCGGGGAAGCCGAGGGGGCCCAACGCCCGGACCGCCTCCCCCGGAGTGTCGAGCGGATGGCGTGAGGTCACGAGGAACGTCGGACCGGCCGCTTGGATGAGGCCGGTCGTCGCGTGGCCGGCGGCGTCGACACCGTCGAGTACGACGAGCGCATTCCGTCCTTCGAGCGCAGGAGGCACCGCACCGGCGACGGCTTCGGCGAGGACCGCAGTGTCGGTGACGCCGGACAGCTCGACCAGCCACACGCCACCGGCGTAGGCGTCGACCAGCGATGCCGCCGTCTGCAGGGCCAGTCGGGTCTTCCCGATGCCCGAAGGGCCGGTGACGCTCACCACCCGGTGCTCGTGCAGCGCTTGCCGGAGCCCGGCCAGCTCCGCGTCGCGGCCGATGAACTCGTCCAGCTGGTGCGGAAGGTTGTGGCGGCCGCGGTCCAGGGTGCGCAGCGGGGGGAACTCGCTCGGCAGGCCGGCCACTTCGAGCTGGAAGACCTCCTCGGGGGCGCTGAGGTCCTTCAGCCGGTGCACGCCCAGGCTCTGCAGCACCAACCCCTCCGGCAGGGCGCGGGCCACCATCTCCGAGACCAGGATCTGGTTGGCGTGGGCGACGGCGCGGAGCCGCGCCGCCCGGTTGACCGCCGGGCCGTAGTAGTCGCCGGCGCGCAGTTCGGCGTGGCCTTGGTGGAGCGCCACGCCGACGGCGATCGGCCGGGGGGTCGGCCACTCCTCGCCGGTAAGCTGGCGGACCAGGTCGGCGGCGGCGGCCAAGGCCGGTGCGGGACGGGCGAAGGCGGCGAACCGGCTGTCGCCCTCTCCTCGCGGGCGCACCACGTGCCCTCCCCAGGTCCGCACCACGGCTTCGACGACCTGGTCGTGGCGGGACATGGCCTGGGCCATCGCCTCCGGCGCCTCGTCCCAGAGGGCGCCGGATCCGACGACCTCGGTGAACAGGTACGTCACCCTCCCCGTCGGCAGGTCCGCCACCCTTGGAAAGGGTACGGGAAGTGTGCCGGCGGGCACGTTCAAGCGGACACGGCGGCGACGGACCCGGGGCGGGTGCTCCTTCACGATCGTCACATGACGACGAACACAGTTGCCCCGCTTGCTCCCCAGGCCTCCGCCGGCGTCGGCGCAGCCGCCCGTTTCCCGATGCCCGCCCGGCTCCTGCTGAGCGTCGGGCTCGCCGGCATGCTGACCGCTACGGCCGCGCTGGCCTGGCCCAGCGGCCGCACGAGCCGGGCGCCCGAGCCGGCGCCTGTCGCCCCAGTGGCGCTTGTGGCCACGGTGACACCCTCGGACATCGGCGTCGTCACCATGACCTACGAGCCGGGCCAGTCCAGTGGCTGGCACACCCATCCGGGTCTCCACGCGGTGGCCGTCGTCTCGGGGACGCTCACCGTCTACGGCCCGGGCTGCACCCCCCGGACCGTCGGACCGGGCGACTCCTACGTCGGCGGCCAGGAGCTGCACGTCACCCGGAACGAGACCACCGCTCCCGTGGAGATGGTCGTCACCTCCGTCGACACCAACCGGCTCACCAACTCCGTCACCCCGCACGTCGCACCGGCCGGGTGCGGCGTCGCCTGACAGCGGAAGGACCGCCGGCAGCCAGCCGTGACCACCCTCTCCAAGACGACGGACGACCTACCGGCAGGGGCATCTCCGCCCTTGCCGGTAGGTCGCGTACGGGACCGGCCGGCGCGGAAGTGTGCCGGTGCGCACGTTCGAGCGGATCCGCTCGCTACGGACTCGGGAGGGGCATTCCTTCACGATCGTCACATGACGACGAACACAGTTGCGACGCTCGCTCCCCAGCCCTCTCCCGACGTTGCGCCCCCCCCCGACGTCGCGGCAGCCGCCCGCACGGCGACGTTCTCGAACCTCGGTCCGATCCACATCCCCCACTTCGGTGCCGCCAGCCCCTACGGATCCGAGATCACGGTGACCGGCGTGAGAGGGCAGCTCACCAAGGTCACCCCCGTGCTGTTCGGCTTCAGCCACGGGCTTGTCGCCGATGTCGACGTCCTGCTCGTCGGGCCGTCCGGCGCCGCCGTGGTCCTGATGTCTTCGGGCGGAGGCGAGGTCCGCGTGACCGACGCCACGTACGCCTTCGACGACGAACGCGCACCCATGCCCCAGTCGGACGCTCCTGCGTCCGGCGTGTACGAGGCGGCAGGGAACGACTCCGACCACGACTTTTCCGGTCCTGCGCCCGCCGGGCCGTACGGAGAGTCGCTCCGGGCCTTCGAAGGGCTGGACCCGAACGGCGTGTGGAAGCTGTTCGTGCAGGACCGGTTCCCCGGGTTCGGCGGGAGCATCGGTAGCTGGTCGCTCACCATCGAGACGGCGTGACGGTCAGCCGGCGACTCCGGCGAGCACAGCCTTCGTCACCGGGACGAAGAGGGACGGGTCGAGGCCGTCGTCGATGAGCAGGACGCCGGTCGTCCGCCGGCGCGCCTGGGCCAGGGGCAGCGCGGGGTCGTTGATGTCGGCGATCGAGAGCGTGTCGATCCCGGCTTCGATGGCTGCGCCGGCGTACCCGTGGTCGGCGATGACGAGGTCGACGCCGGTGCGACCGCCGATGGCCTGGAGCATGGCCTCCATGTAACTGGACCGGTGGGTGTGGTGCTCCCGCCCGTCGTAGGTCAGCAGGGCCACCCCTTCGACGTAGCCGATCGAGCAGGGACGGCCCTCCGGGGTGGTCAGGCCGTTCTCCGCCCCCTCCAGCGGCCGCACCACCGCGCAGCCGGCCGACGCCAGTGCCTTTGCCAGGGCGGCGTAGTGGCGGAGGAGACTGGGATGGCCGGTGGCGACCAGGACCCGCCCTGGGCCCGAGGCGAGGAAGTCGGCCAGCACCCGTCGATGCGTGGCGATGCCCTCGAGGGTGGCCTGGGGCTCGATGTAGCCACCGTCGGGGTGCTCGGCCCCCTCCGCGTCGAGCTCCCGCCCGCCGGCGGCGTGGACGGCGGCCAGGACCTCGCCGATGTCGGCGTCCCGCCAGTCCGACAGTCCCATGGTGCAGTCGGGATCCCCGTCGACCAGGCGGGCGGCGTTGCGCAGCGAGTTCGAGCTGGGCGTGGCCACCCGCCCGGCCAGGCGGGAGGAGACGACGTGGGCGAGGAGGTCGCGGTCGGTGAGCGGCATCCTGTCCATCCTTCCCCGACCGGGCCGCGGTCGACCGGCCCGCGCTCCTCTCCTATGCGGCGACGGGCGCCGGCTCCTCGTCGGCCGAGCTGACCCGCTCGGCCAGGAACTCCTCCCAGGTCCGGCGGCCGACGGCCCGGTCGGGGGCCAGGTTGGCGCCCTCCCGGAAGGCGCGGGCGGCCTTCCCCGGAAGCCGGACCGGCACGATCGGGCGGTGCCTGCCGCGGGCCCGAAGGTACCCGCGGACCAGTTCCGCCATGCCGTACACCCGTGGGCCGGCGAGGTCGGGGACCACGCCGGCGGGCGCTCCGAGGGCCAGCTCCACCAGGCGGTCGGCCACCTCCCCGGCGTCGACCGGCTGGAACCGGAACCCGGACGGGACAGGGACCACGGGCAGCCTGGTCATCTGCTGGAGGGTCGTGAACATGAGGTCGTGGAACTGCGTGGCGCGCAGCGTGGTCCAGGGCACGCCCGAGCCGGCCACCGCCTCTTCGGCGGCGAGCTTGGACCCGAAGTACCCGAACATGGCCCGGTCGACGGCGCTGGCCAGCGGGACCCGGTCGGCCCCGACGACAGAGACGTACACCAGGTGGCGCGTTCCCTCCCGCGACGCGGCCTCGACCAGGTGCCGGGCCTTGGCCTCGTCGCCCTTGGCCGCGCCGGCAAGATGGAGGACGACCTCGGTTCCCGCGACAGCCGCTTCGATGCCGTCGCCGTCGTCGAGATCGCCGGTCACGAACTCGATGCCCGGGCTGCCCTCGTGCGGCCGCCGGCTGAGGACCCGGACGTCATGCCCGGCAGCCCGAAGCCGCGGGACGACGAGCCGGCCGAGCGTGCCGGTACCGCCGGTGACCAGAATGGGTGACGCCATTGCTGCCTCCTTGTCTCTCGGTGTCACGTCTGTCGTGTGTGACGGGTCACCTGGATGACACCTGGCAACGGGGAGATGTGACACATGGAAGAGCACGAGTGGCTGGCCGATCGCTTCGAGGAGCACCGGGCCCATCTGCGAGCGGTGGCCTACCGGATGCTGGGCTCGCTCAGCGAGGCCGACGACGCCGTCCAGGACGCCTGGCTGCGGGTCAGCCGGGCGGGAGCCGGCGGGGTCGAGAACTTGGGCGGATGGCTGACGACCATCGTGGCGCGGGTGTGCCTCAACATGCTGCGGTCCCGCAACACCCGGCGGGAGGACTCCCTCGAGGTGCGCCTACCCGACCCGGTCGTCCGTCCCGAGGGCGCGCTCCAACCCGAGGAGGAGGCGGTACTGGCCGACTCGGTGGGCCTCGCCCTCCTCGTCGTCCTCGACACGCTGACGCCGGCGGAGCGCCTGTCCTTCGTGCTCCACGACATGTTCGGGTTGCCGTTCGAGGAGATCGCGACCGTGGTCGGTCGATCGCCGGCGGCGGCGAGGCAGCTGGCCAGCCGGGCGCGACGACGGGTCAGGGGGGCGGAGGTACCCGCACCCGACCCCGACCTCGCTCGCCAGCGCGACGTGGTCGACGCCTTCTTCCGGGCCGCACGCGGCGGTGACTTCGACTCCCTCGTCGCCCTGCTCGACCCCGACGTCGTGCTGCGGGCCGACGGCGGCGACCGGCGTCCTGCCCTTTCCCGGGTGGTGCACGGCGCTGAGGCCGTGGCCGGCCAGGCGCTGATGTTCTCGGTGCCCCGGGCCGAGCTGCACCCCGCGCTGGTGAACGGCGCGGCCGGAGTCGTCGTCACCGTCGGGGGCCAGCCGATGGCGGTGATGGGCTTCACCGTGACCGACGGCAAGATCGTCGAGATCGACGCCCTCGCCGACCCCGAGCGCGTCCGGAGGATCGCCGCCGCCG
>JBOGIE010000085.1:0-10318 GCA_050742435.1 Acidimicrobiales bacterium
TCCGGGCCGCGCTTGACTGGGCGGGGGCCAACGACGCGGTCCACGACGGTTCCCGGCTGGCCACCGCCCTCTGGCGCTTCTGGGAGATCCGGGGCTACCTGAGCGAAGGCCGGTCGCGGCTGCATCGCTGGGCTGACGCCGAGGGCCTGCCCGCACCGCGACGGGCGAAGATCCTCAACTCCCTCGGGATCATGGCGCAGCGCCAGCGGGACTACGCCGGCGCCCGCGGCTTCTACGAGGAGGCTCTGGTGGTCCGCCGGTCCATCGGCGACCCCCTGGGCATCGCCACCGCCCTCCACGGCCTGGGCAGCATGGCCATGCAGCACGGCGACGTCGAGACGGCGCGGGACCAGTTCGAGGAGAACCTGGCCCTGGCCCGAGAGCTCGGCGAACCGCGGATGGCCGCCGCCTCACTGATGAACCTGGGGGTGATCGCCCAGGTCGACTTCATGCGCCGCGGCGCGTCGCTCGCCGAGGCCGGTGATCGGGCGCATGACTATTACCAGCGCAGCCTGGAGGAATACCGCCGCCTCGGTGACCGGCACGGTATGGCCCTGGCCCTCGAGAACCTCGGCTCGTTGGGCCCGTGGCGGGGAGAATACGAGGAGTCCCGGGCGTTCCACGAGGAGAGCATGGCGATACGGCGGACACTGGGCGACAAGCTCGGCATCGCCGCGTCGGCCCGGTTCCTCGGCCGCCTGGCGCTGCGCAGCGGCGAGTGCAGCACGGCCCGGGACCTGCACGAGGAGTACCTCAGCATCGAACGGGAGTTGGGCCACAAGCCGAACGAGGCCGAAGCGCTGGCCTTCCTGGCCGATGTGGCCAGAGCGGAAGGCGAGAACGAGGAGGCGGTCCGGTTGCTGGAGGAGAGCGTGCGGATCCAGCGGTCGTTGGGCGACCGCCGGTCCCTGATCTGGATGCTGGCCGGGCTCGGTGAGGCGGCGTACCGAGCGGGCGACCTGAACCGGTCCCGTGCTGCGCTGGAGGAGAGCGCCGCCGTCGCCCGGGAGCACGACGACGGGGAAGGGCTTGTCCGGGCCAAGGTCCGCCTGGCCGTGGTGGCCCGGGCGGTGGGCGACGACCGAGACGTCGCCGCCCTGTGTGCCGACGCAGTCGCTGCCGCCAGCCTGGACAGCTACCCCCGGACCGTCGCCGATCTCGCCGACCTGGCCGCCGGAGTCACGCTCCGGCGCGGCGATGCGGTCCTTGCCGCGCAGTTGCTGGGGGCAGCCGCAGCCCTCCGGGCCACCGTTGACCGGGAGCCGGCGAGCGAGACGGATGCGCAGGACGCACGGGATCTGGGGGCGACCCGTGCCGCCCTGTGCGACGCCGCGTTTGAGGCTGCGTGTGCCCACGGTGCCGAGCTCGGCCAGCCCGAGCTCATGGCCCTGCTGGCACGGGCCGTGACGGCCCGCCCGTAGCCCGGCTCAGGCCACCCGGTCGAGCCCGACGGAACCGCCCGGACCGAACCCGGTGGCGGTCCCGGTGCCGATGGGAGTGGGCGGGTTGCCGTGGCGCAGAACGGGACGGCCCTCGGCGTCCCAGGCCAGCGGCGCCCAGCGGATCTCCCGGTCGGCCCATCCCCACTCGGCGCCGACCTTGCGGTGGTACACGAATCGAGCGCCGGCTGGAGTCTCCACGACGCAGCCGTGCCCTCCGTCGGTGAGCAGCGGGCGGGTCAGCTTCTGCCATGACGACGGATCGGTGATCGCGCCGCCCGTCCACTCCAGCACGCCGGTCTTGTACGCCTGGGTCCAGCTGGCGTCGCACGCGTACACGACGAAGAGGCGGCGGCTCAACGGATGGCGGATCACCTCGGGCCCTTCGTTGACCGGCGCCACGCTGGTCTCCCAGGGGAGCTCGGGTCGGGAAAGGCAGCGCCGCTCCCCGCTGATCGTCCACGGATTCGACATGGGGGCGATGTAGAGGTTCTGGGGGAAGCCGTCCGACGGGCCCTCCCAGCCGGACCACAGCGCGTAGAGGCGTCGGCCATGGGCAAAGACGGTGAGGTCGATGGCCCAGACGTCGTTGCCGGGGTCGGAGACCGGTCCGATCTCCTCGTAGGGACCGAGCGGTTTGTCGGCCACCAGGGCGTAGGTCCGGTGGTTGGCCGTCCGCCCGTCGCTGGCCGAGTAGTAGACGTACCACCGGCCCTGGAGACGGTGGAGCTCGGGCGCCCACAGCTGTCGCCCATGGCCGCTGCCCCGCCGCGGCGCCCAGATGACCGTCTCCACGTTGCGGTCCATGTGCTCGAGATCGGCGAAGCGCTTGACGACGATCCGGCGGTTGCCGCCCGCGGCCTGGACGAGCAGGAGCGACCCCTCGTGGGCGACGACCCAAGGGTCCTGGCCCGGGAAGGGCCTGCGCTCGCGGAAGGCGTCGAGCAGGCTCACGACAGCCCGGCCAGCGGCGTGGCCACGCGGTCGGTGAGGAGGCCGAGGAGCCAGCCGGTCGTCAGCAGGCCCCAGACGGTGACCGTTGCCGCGATCAGGGCGACGCTGTCGTCGTCGCTCAGGTACCGGGCGACGGGCACCATCCAGAAGACGCTCCGCAGGACGCGGCGGCCCGGCTTGTTGTGCAGGTCGGCCGAGAGGGCGTCGACGCAGTAGACGACGAACCCCATCGTCACCTCGGCCAGCACAAGGAACACGGGTGGCTCCAACCGGTCGTACTCCAGGGTGAGGAGCCAGCCGGTTGTCACCAGGAACCACACGACCGCACCGAACCTTCCCAACTTGGCCACGTTCCGGTGGGTGAACCACCGCGTCAGCGTGACCATCCAGAGAAGGCCGCGGACGAGGCGGTCGGTGAGCGGGCGGTCCTCGTCGCCGACGGAGTCGGCGCAGAACACGACGAAGGCCAGGGTCAGATGGGCGAGGACCCAAGCGATCATCGTTCAGCTCCTGGCGGAGCAGTCCCTCGAACGGCAGCTCACGCCCAATTATCGGCCTGCTCCCGCGGCTACTTGACCGGTGTGGCGGCAGGTCGTCTCCGGCGGCCCGGGCTGCATTCCGGGCGTCCTGCCCCTCGTTCGACGGGTGCCGGAACCGGCCCGGTACGATGCCCTCTGCGTAGACGAGGAGGTCGGATGGCTAACGGTGCCAAGGTACGCACGGTCGCAGACGTGATGACGAGCGACGTCCTGACCGCGTCAGCGGCCGACGCCTTGTCGAAAGCCTCAGCGAGGATGATCGAACGGGGCGTCGGGTCGATCGTCGTGTGCGATCCCGGCAAACCGGTGGGCATCCTCACCGAGCGGGACCTGGTCCGTGCCGCCAGCTCGGGGGACGACTTGTCGGCGGGCACGGTCGGCGACTGGATGACGCCGCAGGCCGACACTGTCGGCCCCGAGGTGGAGGTCCAGGCCGCCTTCGACAGCCTGAACCAGCACGGCTACCGCCACTTCCCGGTGGTCGAGGACGACCAGCTGGTCGGCATCGTCTCCATGCGGGACATGCTCAAGCTGGCCCAGGTCCTGCGCATCGAGCACCCGGGCCAGATCGAGGCCAAGCGGGGGCTCGAGGGCGTGGTCGTGGCCGAGACCGAGGTGGGAGACGTCCGCGGCCAGGAGGGCTTCTACCACTACCGCCAGTACAACGCGGTGGAGCTGGCCGAGAAGCGCAGCCTGGAAGACGTCTGGCACCTCCTCTACGAGGGGCACCTCCCCTCCGCCGCCGAGCGCGAGGCGTTCGACGAGGAGATCCGCACCCTTCGCCAGCTGCCCCCGTCGGTCAAGAGCCTCCTGCCCGCCATCGCCACCGCGGGCGAGCACTTTATCCCCCTCGACGCCCTCCGCACCGCCTACTCCCTCCTGGCCTACGCCCTGGACTTCAAGTCCTGGCTCGACACCGACAAGGTCCAGCTGCGGGCCAACGCCATGCAGACCAGCGCGGTCATGCCCACGCTGATCATGGCCCTGTACCGGCTGAACCAGGGGCTCGACCCGATCGACCCTCACCCCGACCTGCCGTACGCGGCCAACTACCTGTACATGCTCACCGGTGAGGTCCCCGACCCGAACCACGCCCGGGCCATCGAGCAGTACCTGATCTCCACCACCGACCACGGGTTCAACTCATCCACGTTCACCGCCCGGGTGATCACCTCCACCGGCGCCGACCTGGGCTCCGCCGTCGTGGGCGCCATCGGGGCGCTCTCCGGTCCGCTGCACGGCGGGGCACCCAGCCGGGCCCTCGACATGCTCGACGCCATCGGCACGCCCGACAAGGCCGAGGCGTGGATCCGGGCCTCGATCGAGCGGGGCGAGCGGATCATGGGCTTCGGCCACCGCATCTACAAGACCGACGACCCCCGCTCGGTCATGCTGCGAGGGGTGGCGGAGCGCCTGGGCGGCGACATGGTGGACTTCGCCAAGAAGGTCGAGAGGACGGTCGTCGACGTGCTGGCCGAGCTCAAGCCGGGCCGCAACCTGTACGCCAACGTGGAGTTCTACGCCGGCGTGGTCATGGACAAGGTCGGCATCCCCCGCACCCTGTTCACGCCGACGTTCACGTCGAGCCGGGTCATCGGGTGGACGTCGCACATCCTCGAGCAGGCCGCCGACAACCGGCTCATCCGGCCCAGCGCCCACTACGCCGGTCCGCCTCCGCCTGAGCCGGTTCCCGAAGCGTAAGTGCCGATCGTCGTCGAGGAGGCCACGGCGGTGACGCCGGAGCTGGTGGCCGCCTTCCGGCGGCTCGTGCCCCAGCTGTCGAAGTCGTCGCCGGTGCCCGGTGGCGCCGAGCTGGCCGAGATGGCCCGCTCGCCGGCCACGGTGTTGTTGCTGGCCCGCGACCCCGACAAGGGGATCGTGGGCACGCTGACGTTGGTCCTCTTCCGGATCCCCACCGGGGTGCGGGCGTGGATCGAAGACGTGGTCGTCGACCAGGCCGAGCGGGGCCGGGGCATCGCCGAAGTCCTCTGCCGTGAGGCGTTGAACCGGGCGTCGGCCGCCGGCGCCCGCACCGTCGACCTCACCTCCCGCCCGTCGCGGGAGCAGGCGAACCGGCTCTACCGCCGCCTGGGCTTCGTCCAGCGCGACACCAACGTCTACCGCTGGAACGGCTGAGCGGGGCTCCTGGGGTGGTGGACGCCGCTGACTCAGGCTCCGGCGGATGGCGCCGCGCCGGTGTGGGCGCAGGAGGCGGCGGAGATCCTGATCTAGGAGACGCCGCGAGCGGGACGGCCTTCACGTGGAAGGCGGGACCCAGCAGCATCAGATCCGGGATCCTGGTCAGCGAGCGGCGGCGTGGCCGCGCTACGCCATGAGGCGGAGCGTCGTGCCGGCCTCGCCGGATGAGCTGGCGCGCGATCACCGTCTCGCCTGCCGGTCCCTCAGAGAGCGGGGGCGGCGGAGAGGATGATGCGGTCGATCCCGTCGTGAAACTGCTGGTCCGTGGCGACGGTGGTGAGGGCGTCGGCGAGCTGGTGGAGCGTGGGGTAGCGGGCTTCGTCGAGACTGGCGATCGCAGACCGCCATCGCGACGCGTACTCCGCTTGGGGGATGGCGTGGGTCCGTGGCAGCTCCCATGCCACGAAGCCGATGGTGTACACGAGGAGGTCGTAGTAGAGGTGGGCGCTCTCCTGGTCGGGTAGCCCGGCGGCAGTGAGGTCGCCGAGGGCGCGCTCGAGCACGTCGAACACGGCCGGCACGGCGACGTTCTTGCTGGCCAGGACCATCCCGAGCCCCGGATGGGCGACCAGGGCGGCCCGGAGGTCGCCGAAATGCGAACGCAGCCGGGCCCGCCAGTCGTCGCCACGAGGCTCGGGAAGCTCGGACAGCACCCGCTCCACGACCGCGTCGAGCAGGGCGTCCTTGGACTTCACGTGGGTGTAGAGGCTCATGACGCCGACGCCCAGGTGGCGGGCCAGCTTGGGCATCGACAACGCGTCCACGCCCTCGGCATCAATGAGGACCAGGGCGGCGTCGACCACCCGTGCATGGCTCAGCGTTCCCCGCCGAACCCGTGACCGCTGCTCGGATGCCGTCATCCTCCCGGCCCCCCTTGACGAAACGTAAGGCTTACGTTACCGTTACCGTAAGGCTTACGTCAACTACAGGAGGAGCTGCTCATGACCGAACCGACCATCGTCACCATCCCGTGCTTCTCGGGCGCCCCCTGGGACCTCGACACGCTGGGCCCGCTCACCCATCGACCCCTGCGCACCATGCGCCTGCCCGAAGCGCTGGAGAACATCGAGCAGTACGCCGACTTCGTGGCCGGGCAGGTCGAGGACCTCGACGACTACGTGCTCGTGGGCGACAGCTTCGGCGCGGTCGTGGCCTTGGCTCTCGCCACCCGCCGGCCGTCGGGGCTCAGTGGCCTGGTGCTCTCCGGGGGCTTCGCCGCCAACCCAGTCGACTCGCCCCTGGTGAGGGCCAAGCTCGCCGCCGCCCGGTACCTCCCGGGTCCCCTCTACCGGCATGTCACCCTGCGGTTCCACGCCGCGTCGCTCTCGTCACCGCACGACGGCGAGGGTCAGAGCCTCTTGGGCCCGAAGGACTTCCGTCGGCTGTTCCTGGTGAACACCCCGTGGAGCAGCTACACGGCCCGGACCCGCGCCGCCTTCTCCGCCGACTACCGCGACAGGCTCGGGCAAGTCGATGTGCCGACGCTGATCATCACGCCCTCGCACGACGAGCTCATCGGGGCCGGCGCGGCCAAGGTGATGCTGGACGGCATCGCCGACACGTCCGAGACGGTCCTGGCCCGGACGGGGCACATGTTCCGGTTCACCCACCCCGACACCTACGCCCAGGCCATCGAATCGTTCGTCAGCGCCCGCGTCAGCGGCGCCGGCGCACGAATCTGACTTTGCTTCTCTACAGTCTCGTGGCCGCGGCGCGGACGAGCAGCGGCACGAGGGGGCCGGTGCCGGCCAGGGCCGACGCGGCCAGGGTGACCGCGGCCGCGCTGTAGGTCGACCGCTCTCCGGCCGGGAAGTGGTGGCGCTGGGGGTGGGCCATGCCGGTGAAGTAGCTGCCGTCCTCGTGGCGGAGATGCTGGGCCCAGTCGAGGAGCAGGGCCGCGGTGCCCCCGTCGCCGGCGGCCAGGTGGGCCAGGGCGCATTCCGCCGTCTCGGCCGCGGTGACCCAGTCCTTGACGGCCACGCAGCGCACACCCAGGCCGTCGATCACGAAGCGCCCGTACGCGCCGGCCAGCCGTGCCCTCGCCGCCTCCCCGGTCACGGCCCCGACCAGGACCGGGTAGTACCAGTCCATGGCCCACCGGTCCTTGGGGAGGAAGGCACCGGCCGGCTCCGTGGCGATGACCCGGCCCAGGGCATCGGCGGCCAGCTCCCAGTCCGGCCGCTCGTGGCCCAGACGGGCGGCCACGGCAAGGGCCGCGCCCAGGCTGGCATAGGTGCTGGACGAGGCGGTGAGGAGGGCGAAGGACCACGGGGTGCCGTCGGCGTGGCGGGCCCAGATCACCTCGCCTCGGGCCGTCTGCAGGTCGAGCACGAACCGGACGGCCCGTTCGACGACCGGCCACATGGTGTGGAGGAAGCCGCTGTCGCCGGTGGCCAGGAAATGGTGGTGGACGCCGGTGGCCACGTAGGCGGTGACGTTGGCGTCGAGGGTGTCCTGCTCGACCCGGCCGCCCCGGTAGTACTGGTGCCAGGCGCCGTCCGGCCGCTGGGTGGCGGCCAACCAGGCGTAGGCGGCCTCGGCCTCGGCCCGCCGCCCGCCGGTGTCGAGGGCCATGGCCGCCTCCACGTGGTTCCAGGGGTCGCCGTGGCCGCCCGGGAACCACGGGATCATCCCGTCGCCCTGCTGGGCGGCGGCGATCGTGTCGACGGTGGCCGCCAGCTCCGAGGGCGTCACGAAACCCGGCCGCCCGGGGCGAACTGGTGACGTTTCGTGCGATATGCAGCACGAGGTGTCACCGGTTCGAGGAGGGGTTTCTCGGCATAGAGGACCAGGCTCTTGCCCAGGATCGGATTGAGCAGCCGGTCGAGGGCCCGGGTGACGAAGGGCCGGCGGGTGATGTCCCAGACGAGGAAGCGGTGGTAGGCGCGGACCGGCCACCGGTCGGGCCGGTCGAGACCGAGGGCGCACTTGAGCCACCAGTACGGGCTGTGGAGGGCGTGGGCGTGGTGCGACCCGGTCGGGCGGAGCCCGGCCGCGGTCACCAGCCAGACCAGCCCGCTGCGGGTGTAGATGCGGACGTGGCCGTCCGGCACGTGCGGGGCGTGGTACTCCTCGGCCAGGGCCCAGCACACCTTCTCCGGGAACCAGCGGGGGACGGTGACGGCCAGCGTCCCCCCGGGCCGGAGCACCCGGGCCAGCTCGGCCATGGCCGCGGCGTCGGCGGGGAGGTGCTCGAGCACCTCGGCGGCGATCACCCGGTCGAAGGAATCGTCGGCGAAGGGGAGGGAGACGGCGTCGCCGTTGACCGCGCTGCCCAGCGCCTCGGGCGGGACCTCGCCGGCCAGCCCCATGGCGGCCAGCATGGCGGCGGCGTCCTTGGTGTCGCCGGCATCGCGGTCGTAGGCGACGGCGTGGGCCCCGCGCCGGAGGGCCTCGAAGGCGTGGCGGCCGCCCCCGCAGCCGAGGTCGAGGACGCGGTCGCCGGCACGCAGCCCGAGCCGCGTGAAGTCGACGGTCAGCAAGCGCGCAGCACGCTGCGGTAGACGTCGACCGTGGCCTCGGCCGTGGCCCGCCACGTGAACCGGCGCAGCACCCGGTCGCGGCCGGCGGCACCAAGGCGAGCCCGCAGGTCGGCGTCGTCGAGAGCCCGGACGATGGCCGCGGCCAGGGCGCCCGGGTCGTTGGGCGGGACCAGGAGGGCGCATTCACCTTCCGCCCCCACCACCTCGGGCAGGGCGCCACCCGTGGTGGTCACCAGCGGCAGCCCGCAGGCCATGGCCTCGACGGCGGGCAGGGAGAACCCCTCGTAGAGCGACGGGACCACGGCCACCTCGGCCGAGGCGTACAGCTCGATCATGCGCAGGTTGTCGACCACCCCGGCGATGGTGACCGCCCCCTCCAGCCCGAGGCGCTCGATGGTGGCCGGGACCAGGCTGCCGTCACGGGGCTGGCCGACGACCACCAGCTCGGCGTGGCGCTCGGTGCGGACCTTGGCCAGGGCCTCGAGCAGGGGGACCAGGCCCTTGAGGGGGACGTCGGCGCTGGCCGTGGTCATCAGCCGGCCGTGCACCCGGGGCACATGGGGGAGGGGCCGGAACAGGGCGGTGTCGACCCCGACCGGCACCACCGACAGGCGGTCGGGCCGGACGCCCATCTGGGTGGCGATGTCGCCCGCCGAGGACTCCGACACGGTGAGGATGCGGGGGAGGCGGCGGGCCACCCGCTTCTGCATGCGCACGAACCCGTACCACCGGCGCACGCTCATCTGCCGGCGCCAGCCCTCGGCGTGCGACAACTCCACCGTGCGGTCGACGGTGATGGGGTGGTGGACGGTGCCCACCACCGGCAGGCCGTCGCGGGCGATCCCGAGGATGCCGTAGCCCAGGCACTGGTTGTCGTGGACGACGTCGAAGTCGTGGCCCCGGCTGCGAAGGGCCCGCCGGACCCGCAGGCTGAAGGTCAGGGGCTCGGGGAAGCCGGCGGCGCACATGGTGGCGAACTCGGCCACGTCGACGAGGTCCCGGAACTCGCCCAGGGCGGGCGTGCGGAAGGGGTCCTCGGGCCGGTAGAGGTCGAGGCTGGGCACCTCGACGCAGGGGACGCCCGGAGCCAGCCGGGGGTAGGGCGGCCCGCTGAACACCTCGACGGTGTGGCCGAGGGCGGCCAGCTCACGGCTCAGGTAGTGGACGTAGACGCCCTGCCCGCCCGAGTGGGGGTTGCCCCGGTAGGCCAACAGGCAGATTCGCAAGAAGTCGGCGCGAAGAGGCTCGGGCACGGTGCAGGAGCCTGACCGCGCCCGAGCCGGGAATCAAACAGCTAGCTCGAGGTCGACTGTGCGGGGATGGCCTGCGACCCGCCGCCGCCGGCGTTGATGGCCACCTTGCGGGGCTTGGCCGCCTCGGCCACGGGGATGCGCAGGGTGAGAACCCCGTTCTCGCAGCCGGCCTCGATGCGCTCGGAGTCGAGCGTCTCGCCCAGGAACAGCTGGCGGCTGAACCGGCCGACCGGCCGCTCGCTGACCACGACCTCCTCGGCCTCCTCGCCCCAGTGGCGGGCGCGCTCGGCGGTCACGGTCAGGACGTTCTTCTCCACGGTGAGCTCGATGGAGTTGGGGTCGATCCCGGGTACGTCGAAGTGGACCACGAACTCCGAGCCCTTCCGGTAGGCGTCCATCGGGAAGCCGTTCAGGCGGCGGACGTCGTTGCCGCTCCAGAGGTTCTGGGTCAG
>JBOGIE010000086.1:0-10297 GCA_050742435.1 Acidimicrobiales bacterium
GGTCTGCTCAGCCCTCCTGGGTGCGCTCGATCGCCTCGGCGATGTGCTTGATCCGCCGCAGCCGGGCGTCCCAGGCAGACCCGACCGAGGCCAGCTGCGCCGCGGCGCGGGCCAGCTGGGCGTCGTCGACGCGGTAGCGCCTCTCCCGACCCGCCGGCGTCGCTCGCACCAGGGCCACCCGGTCGAGCACACCGAGGTGCTTGGCCACCGCCTGCCGCGTCACCGGCAGCTGCTCGCTGAGGGTGGTTGCGGTGCCGTCGCCGTCGACGAGGAGCAGGTCGAGGATCCGCCGCCGGGTCGGGTCGCCGATCGCCGACCAGAGGCCGTCGTCGATTCTCTCCAGGACGGCCGCGGTCACCGCCGCACCTCCAGCGTCGCGACGTACGGCGCCAGCCGCGGCAGGTAGAAGTCCCAGCCGGTGACGTGCTCCTGGTACTGCTGCTCGAGGACCGCGGCCTCCCATCCCATCTCGCGGAAGCCGCTCTCGGTCATCTTCAGCAGCGTGCCGCCGCCGGACGGCGTCAGGTCGAAGGTGACCAGCAGCGAGTTGCCCGCGACCGCCGCCTCGCCGGCGGGCTGCGTCCAGCGGAACGAGAACGTCCGCGGCGGCTGGGCGTCGACGACGGCAAGCGAGACCACCTGCCCACCGGCACCGCGCTCGCCGAACACGATCTCGCCCGTCGACCCCGGCACCCGCTCGTAGCGCGCCTCGTCGGGCCACCACCGCTGGAGGTGGTGGGGGCTGCTCACCACTTCGAAGACGACCTCGGGTGGCGCCTGGATGTGGATCTCCCGCTCGATGGTCCCGAACTCCATGACGAACCTCCTGCAATGTTTGGTTGCACATGACCGTAGCGCTTGGCCCGATGATGTGCAACCATAAGTTGCGCAAGTTCCCGCCAGGCATTCCGCCGGCAGCGGACCTGAGCGTCACGACGTGTGGCCCCGCCGCAATATCGGCGCCCTGCGAGTAGAGCGCGGAGGCCCGGCGATGCGATAGTGCGCCGCCGTGCTCCCCCGCCAGCGGGCCCTCCTCTTCGCCGTCTTCGCCGTCACCGGCTTCTCGGCGCTCACCCTGCAGGTGGTGTGGCAGCGGGTGATGACGCTGCACGCCGGCGTCGACCTCTTCTCCTTCACCACGGTCGTCGCCGCCTTCCTGGCCGGCCTGGGCGTGGGCAGCCTCCTCGGCGGCGTGCTGGCGGACCGCATCGGCCCCCGCCGGTCGCTCCTGGCCTTCGCCGCCTCGAACGCCGGAATCGGCGTGTTCGCCTGGTTCAGCCTCTGGCTGTTCTACGACGTCTACAAGTCGGCCGTGCCCCACCTGGACGGCACCCTGGCCGCGTTCGCCTTCCACTTCGTCCTGCTCGTGATCCCCACCACGCTGATGGGACTGTCGCTGCCCCTCGTCTCCCGGGGGCTGGTGGACCGCATCGAGGAGGCCGGCCCCATGGTCGGGCGGCTCTACGCGGTCAACACCCTGGGGGCCGGGCTGGGCGCGGGCACCTCGGGCTGGATCCTGATCGGCAGCCTGGGCTTCGTCGGAGTCGTCCGGCTGGCCGGGACGCTCAACCTGCTGGCCGCGGTCTCGATCCTGACTCTGTGGCGTGCCGCGTCCCGGGCCAGGGCCGCGCCGTCACGCGCCGAGCCCGCACCGGCCACCGCCGGTAGCCGCACGTGGCCGTGGTTCCTCGTCTACGGGCTGACCGGGGCGGTGGCGCTGGGCCTGGAGCTGGTGTTCTTCCGGCTGGTCGACGCCCTCATGCGGTCGAACTCCTACACGTTCGGCCACGTGCTGGCGCGCTACCTCCTGCTGTTCGGGACGGGGGCGGCGGTGGCGTCCCGGCTGGTGGCCCGGGTGCGGCGGCCCGACCGGTGGTTCCTCGGCATCCAGTTCGCGGTCGGCGTGCTGGCCCTGCTGGGCCCGCTGGTCCTGGTCGAGCTGCCCAAGCGGCTGGGCGTGTACGGACCGCTCGAGAGCCACTTCGCCATCGATGGCTACAACGTGGGCGGCTACCGGTTCGACTCGCTGCGGGAGATCCTGCGGGTGGGCTTCGTGCACGTGGCCGGGCCCCTGCTGATCATGGGCGCGCCCGTTCTGGCCATGGGGGCGTCGTTCCCCTTCGTCCAGCGCCTGGTGGCCGAGCGCGTCGACACCCTGGGGCGCCGGACCGGTCTCCTGCTGCTGACCAACATCGCCGGGAACGTGACCGGGACGCTGGTCGTCGGGTTCGTGGCCATCGACCGGCTCGGCACGTCCGGCACCCCGCGGCTTCTCGCCGTCCTGCTCCTCCTCCCGGGGCTGGCGGCCGCGCCCATGGCCCCGCGGGACTGGCGGCGGCCGGCGTTCGCCGCGGGCGCGGCGGCCCTCCTGCTCGGGCTGACCGCGGTGTTCCCCTCGAACTTCCGCCTCTGGGCCTACTTCCACAGCGCCCCCCTGGACGACTTCGCCCTCGCCGAGGACCGGGCCTGCGTCAATGCCCTGAAGAAGGTGGAGGGCGACGACTTCCTGTTCGTCAACGCCACCTCCCAGAACGGCCATCCCTTCGACGACTTCCACGTGCTGGTCGGGCTGCTGCCCGCCCTCATCCATCCCGACCCCGGCCACGCCATGGCCGTGGGTCTCGGGATCGGGGCGACGCCCTACGGCATCTCGCGGGACCCGCGGGTCGACCGGCTCGACGTGGTGGAGATCTGCGGCGGGGAGATCGACCTGCTGGAAGCGCTGGCCGAACGGGGTGCGGTCGAGATCGCCCGGTTGCTGGACGATCCCCGGGTCGACATCCACGTGGGCGACGGCCGGAAGTTCCTCCTGTCGTCGGAGGAGCGCTTCGACGTGCTGACCGTCGACGTCGTGCGACCCCAGGCCGCCTTCAGCGGAAACCTGTACTCGGTGGAGTTCTACGAGCTCCTCAACAGCCGCCTGGCCCCGGGCGGCGTGGTGTCACAGTGGCTGGCCACCCCCCGCGTGCTGAACAGCGCCACGGAGGTCTTCCCCCACGTCCTGCGCATCATCGTCCCCCACTACGAGGGGTCGCAGTTCATGGTGGCCGGCCGGCAGCCGATCGTCTGGGACCGGGACAAGGTGCTGGAGCGCTTCCGCGCCCTTCAGCCCTCGCTGTCCTTCTCGCCCGAGCAGGCGGCGTCGATCACCAACTTCCTGTCGAACCTCGAACCCGGGGAGGTGTCCGTGGTCCGCCAGCTCGACGACGAGCACCTCAACCACGACCTGGCGCCCCGCGACGAGTACTTCCTCAACAACTCCTCGGACGTCGTCATACGCGGGTGAGCTGCCGGCGGGGATGGGTGACCCGCCAGAGCAGGGCGAAGGCGGCGACCACGGCGGTGCCGGCCAGGACCCCGACGGCGTTGGCGAACAGGTCGCTGAGCTGGACGGCCCGGCTGCTGGAGTAGACGTCCTGGGCCAGTTCCAGGGCGATGCTGGCGACGAACACCGCCCCGTTGGCCAGGAACAGGGACATCCACGACCACGTCGCCAGGCCCACCAGCAGGGCGGCCACCGCCCAGATGAGCACGTGGACGTCGAAGTCCGACTGGGGGACGGGGACGTCGCCCCGGGTGACGTCGATGCCCGCGGCGTCGGCGGCCCGGGATGCGGCCACGTCGATGCGCCGGGAGAGCCGGTTGAGCAGCCCCGGCGCCCGGTCGGAGAGCAGCACGACGGCGTTGGCGGCCAGGGCGCCGAGGGCGAGAAGGAGGGGCAGGACGCGCCAGCCGCGGAACGGCCGGCCCCCCGGCCCGAGGGGTGACCACCTCACGCCGCCCCGGCTTCCTCTTCCTCCTCCGGCTCCCGCTCCTTCCGGCGGACGAGGTAGCTGGCCATGGCGATCAGGAGGATGACGCCGGCCAGGACACCGATCTCGATCATGGCGTTCTCGAAGGCCTGGTCGTCGGTGGCGTAGATCTCCTTGGACTCCAGGGTCAGCAGGACGATCTCCTTGATCGAGGCGATGATGCCCACGATCAGGAAAGGCTCGGCGACCAGCTTCCTCTCCTTCATGGTGGCCCGGACCCCGGCCAGCAGCTCGAGGAGGATGAAGACCAGCAGCAGGCCGTCCAGCGCCCCGGTGACGCTCTTTTCGACACCGTCACCCAGCTCGGTGGCCAGGTGGTACGTGGCGGTGGCCAGCACGATGACCGCCCCGCCGGCCAGCAGGACGCCGGCGAAGGAATAGACTACGTTCTCGGCGATCCGCAGGACGCGGTCGGCTGGGTCGGCAATGGGCTCACGCTCGGGCACGTCGCCAACGCTAGAGCGCCAGGCCTGCCCAGCAGGGGACGCCCCGCATGGCGGAGAATGGGGCATGGCTCGGACGGCGTCGGCGGTGGCGGGCGCCGTGGTCGACAACGTGGCCTCCGTCGTCCTGGGCAAGCGGGAGGAGATCGTGCTGGTCACCGCCGGGCTGCTGGCCGGCGGCCACGTCCTGCTGGAGGACGTGCCGGGCGTCGGCAAGACCCTCCTGGCCAAGAGCCTGGCCCGGTCGGTGGGCGGGACCTCGGGCCGGGTCCAGGGCACCGCCGACCTCATGCCGGCCGACATCACCGGCGTCACCGTCTACGACCGGACCCGGGAGGCGTGGGAGTTCCACCCCGGGCCGATCTTCCACAACGTGGTGCTGGTCGACGAGATCAACCGGGCCACCCCCCGGGCCCAGTCGGCCCTGCTCGAGGCCATGGCCGAGGGCCAGGTCACCGTGGACGGGACCGCCCATCCCCTACCCGCCCCGTTCTTCGTCATCGCCACCCAGAACCCCTACGGCGACGTGGGGACGTTCCCGCTGGTCGAGGGCCAGAGCGACCGCTTCGCCCTCGTCGTCACCGTGGGCCTGCCCGGGCGGGACGCCGAGCGGGCCGTCCTCCAGGGCGAGGGCGGTCCGACCGCGCTCGACCAGCTCAAGCCGGTGGTCGACGGCGACGAGGTGCTGGCCGCCGTCGTCGAGGTGGACACCACCTACGTGGCCCCGGTCGTGGCCGACTACGTCCTGGACGTCATCGAGGCCACCCGGGCGCATCCCGACCTCGACCACGGGGCCAGCCCCCGGGCGGCCCGCACCCTGGTCCAGGTGGCCAAGGCCTACGCGGTCATCGGAGGGCGGGACTTCGTGGCGCCCGACGACGTCAAGGCGGTGGCGGTAGCCGTCCTGGCCCACCGCTTGGGCGCCGTCGCCCGGCGGGGCACCGAGGCCACCCGCCGCCTGGTCGCCGAGCTGCTCGACACCGTGCCCGTCCCCACCGGCTGATGCCACCGCCCCCCGGCTCGCCCGACGGGTGGACCCGCCAGACACGGGCCACCGCGGGCACGGCCGGTGCCCTCCTGCTGGCCGGGGCGAGCTGGACGGCGTGGCGCACGGGGGGTTCGCGGCTGGCGGCGTTCGTGTGCTTCGCCGCCCTCCTCGCCCTTCTCCTCGACCTGGTCCTGGCCGTGCTCGCCACCCGCCGGGTGCGGGTGACCGTGGACGGCTTCCCCACCGACGCCTTCGTGGGCGACGCCGTGGCCTTCACCCTGGCGGTCACCGGCCCGGCCCTGCCCTTCCAGGTCCGGGCCTTCACCGAAGGCGCCTTCGCCGTGGTCACGCCGCCGGGGTCGGGCCGGCTCACCGCCGTGGCCCAACGCCGGGAGGTGGTGCACGAGCTCGAGGTCGAGGTGGCCGGCTCCGGCCTGGCCGGTCTGGTCACCTGCGCCCGCCGGCAGAGGGTTTCCCTGCCCCGCCCCATGGCCGTCGGCCCCCGGCCCCTGGCCCCGCCCCACCCCTTCCCCGAGCTGTTCGGCGCCTGGGGCGACGGGGCGCCGCGCCCGGCCGCGGTGGGGGACATCGTCCGGGGGGTGCGGGACTACGTGCCCGGCGACCCCGTGCGGCGGGTGCACTGGCCCACGACCGCCCGCCGCGGCGACCTGGTGGTCAAGGAGGTCGAGGAGCCGGGCGCGCCCCGGCTGATCGTCGTCCTGGACCTGGGCGGGGGCGGGCTGGCCGGGGAGCAGGCCGCGGCCCGCGCCGCCTGGTACGCCTACGAGGCCCTGCGCCGGGGCTACGAGGTGGTGCTGGCCACGGCGGAGCGGGACGGGCCGGTGTCGGCGACGATCGGTCCGCCCTCGGACGTGAACCAGCGCCTGGCCCGGGCCGCCCGGGGGACGCCGGAGCTGCCGGCCCACCGGCCGGCCACCGCCGCGGTGGTCACCGTCGGGCCCCACGGCGACTCATGGCCGTCCTAGCCCGCAGCGCCATGGGCGCGGTCGCGGCCGCGGCCGTCGCCGTGGCCACGTGGTGCGCGGCCGTCGCCTACGGCGGGCCGGCGGTGGGCGACGTGGAGGTTCCCGCCGCGCTGCTGGGCGTCGCCCTGGCCGCCGGTGCCGCCGGCGCCGCCGCCCGCCGGTCGGTCAACGTCCTGCCGCCGGGACGGGACGTGTACGTCCTCACCGGGGTCACGGTCGTGGGCTACGTCGGCCTCTACCTGGCCGGGTGGGCCGACCAGGACCACCTGGGTGAGATCACCCGCATCCTTCCCCTGGCCGTGGCCGGCCTGGGCCTGCTGTGGCCCGAGCCCAAGGTGCTGCGCTACAGCCTCCTCCTGGCCGCCGGGTCGCTGCTCGGCGGCGCCCTCGCCGGCGACCAGAGCCCGGCGCGGTGGGCGGTCGGGGCGTCGCTGGTGGCGCTGGCCGTCGCACTTGTCGCCACCAACCGGCTGACGGCGGCCAGCGGGCCGCCGCTGGGCGGTCCGGTGCCCGCCCCCACGAGCGGGCGCCGGGTGGCCACCGAGGCCGCCGCCCTGCTGGCGGTCGTGGCCCTGCTGGCCGCCCTGGCCGCCGCCCTGGTGCCGCCCCCGCCGGGCCAAGGCGGTGGCGGCGACAGGGACCCGACGCGCCTGGTAGAGCCGGCCGCGCCGGTGCTCGACTTCGACGACCGCCTCGGCGTGGGCGGCGGGCGGGGCAAACGGGGCGACGAGGTGGTGCTCGTGGTCACCGCCCCGGCCCCGGAGGTCTGGCGGGCCACGACCTACGACCACTGGGACGGCGAGTTCTGGGAGCGCTCCCCCGAGGTCCTGGCCGACGTCGACCAGTACCTCCGACCGGGCGTGGGCGACCTGCCGCTGGACGCGCCCGGCGACCTGGTCCTGGAGTTCCCCCAGCTGGTCACCGTCCAGGCCCGGTCGGCCTCGGTCCTCGTGGCTGCGGCCCAGGCCGCCTACGTCGCCGCCGACACCGCTCTCCGCCAGGGCGAGGACGGGTCGCTCTACCCCACCCTGCCCCTGGCGCGGGGCGAGAGCTACCTGGCCTACAGCCGGCGGTCGTTCGCCGGAGCGGACGAACTGCGGGCCGCCTGGGGCCCGGTCCCGCCGGCGGTCTCCGACGCCTACCTCCAGCTTCCTCAGGTGGCGCCCGGCGTCCGGGCGCTGGCCGCCGACGTCGCCGGGAACGAGCCCACCGTCTACGACAAGGTTCGGGCCTTGGAGGGCTGGCTGCTGACCAACACCACGGTCACCGACGCCGCCCGGCCCGTCCCGCCCGGGACCGACCCGCTGGAGGCCTTCCTGCTCACGGAGCGGTCCGGCCCGCCCGAGCGCACGGCCACGGCACTGGCCGTCATGCTCCGGGCCCTGGGCGTCCCCGCCCGCATGGCCGTGGGCTTCCTCCCCGGCACCCGCACCGGCCCCGGCGGGGAGTTCGTCGTCCGCCTCCGCGACACCCACGCGTGGGTCGAGGTGTGGTTCCCCGGGATCGGCTGGCAGCGCTTCGACCCCACCGGCATGGCGCCCGCCCCGGGGCGCGATCAGGAGTCGGTGTGGGACCGGCTGTGGCGGTTCCTCCGGGGGCTGTGGCCGGTGCTGGTGGCCGCCGTCCTGATCGCCGGGGCGTGGCTGGCCCGCCGGGCCCTGCGCCGGTGGCGGTACCAGCGGTCCCGCCCCTGGGCCGCCCGCTTCCTGGCCCAGCTGGAGCGGGCCGGCGCGGCGAGAGGACGCCCGCGCCGGCCGCCCGAGACCCCGGCGGAGTACGCCCGCAGCCTGTCCCGGACGGTCCTGCCCGACCCCCGCATCGAGGAGGTCGGCGAGCTGGTCACGGTCGGCGCCTATTCGCGGGGCGAGCCGGCCGAGGCCGAGCGGGCCCGGGCCGACGAGGTCTTACGGGCGGCGACCAGGGCCGCGCCCGTGCGCCGGCTCCGCCGGGTCCACCGCTGGTCCGCGCCGGCCCGGCCTACAATCCGAAAGCCGTGAAAACCTCCGTCGAGCCCCTCGAGGGCAACAAGGTCAAACTCTCCGTCGAGCTGGACGAGAGCGAGTTCGGAACGGCTATCGACGCCGCGTTCCGCAAGATCGCACGGGAGGTCCGCATCCCCGGCTTCCGTCCCGGCAAGGCCCCGCGGCGGCTGGTCGAGGCCCGCGTCGGGCTCGACGTGGCCCGCCAGGAAGCCATCCGCGACGCCCTGCCCGGCTTCTACGAGCGGGCCCTGCGCGAGAACGACCTCGAGCCCATCGCCGCCCCCGAGATCGACATCACCTCCGACGACAACGACCCCACCGTGGCCTTCGACGCCGTGGTGGAGGTCATGCCCACCGTCGACGTGGCGGGCTACGGCGGCCTGCGGGTGGTCCTGCCCAACCTCGAGGTGAGCCACGACGAGGTGGAGGTCCGGGTCGACCAGATCCGCGCCGCTTCGGCCGAGGTCGTCCCCGTGAACCGGCCGGCGCGCGACGGCGACCTCGTGCTCATCGACCGCACGATCTCCCAGGGCACGGAGTCCAGCGTGGTGGAGGACTTCTCCTACGAAGTCGGCAGCGGCCAGGTCGCTCCGGAGATGGACGAGAACCTGCGGGGCGCCAAGGCCGGCGACATCCTGAAGTTCAACATCCACCATGAACAGGTGGGCGAGGTGACCTTCCAGGTCCTGGTCAAGGAGGTGCGGGAGCGGGTCCTGCCCGAGCTGACCGACGACTGGGTCGACCAGGAGACGGAGTTCGAGACCGCCGAGGAGATGCGGGCCAAGTTCCGCCAGGAGATGGAGGCGGTGCGCCGGCTCGAGGTCGCCATCCAGGTGCGGGACAAGGTCGTCGAGGCCCTCGTCGAGCTGGTCGACGACGAAGTCCCCGAGGCCCTGGTCAGCACCGAGATGGAGCGCCGCCTGCGCAGCTTCGCCCACCGCCTCAGCCACCAGGGCGTCGACGTCGAGCGCTTCCTGGAGTCCCTGGGCGAGCAGCAGGGGGAGTTCGTCGCCCAGCTGCGCACCGAGGCCACCAGCGCGGTCAAGGCCGACCTCGGCCTGCGGGCCGTGGCCGAGCTCGAAGGGTTCGACGCCACCGACGACGAGGTCGAGCAGGAGATCCTCGACATCGCCCGCCAGCGCAAGATGAGCCCCAAGGCGGTGCGCAAGGAGCTCGAGAACGAAGAGCAGTTGCCCGCGGTACGCTCGGGAATCAGGAAGACCAAGGCCTTGGAGTGGCTCATCGCCCACACCGAGTTCGTCGACGAGGAGGGTCAGGTCATCGACCGGTCAGAGTTGACACCCCCGAGTTTCGACGCCCCGCCTGCCGAGCCTGAGGCCGCCAGCGGAACCACCGAGGAGAGCTCAGAGTGATCGAGCCCATCTACAACTACATCGTCCCCACGGTCATCGAGCAGACCAACCGGGGTGAGCGGGCGTTCGACATCTATTCGCGGCTGCTCAAGGACCGCATCATCTTCCTGGGCACGCCGATCGACGACACCGTCGCCAACCTGATCATGGCCCAGCTCCTGCACCTCGAGTCTGAGGATGCGGACAAGGACATCAACCTCTACATCAACTCCCCGGGCGGAGAGATCACCGGCCTCTTCGCCATCTATGACACCATGCAGTTCATCAAGCCGGAGATCGCGACCTACTGCATGGGCCAGGCCGCTTCGGCCGCCGCCGTGCTGCTGGCCGCGGGGACCAAGGGCAAGCGTCACGCCCTGCCCCACGCCCGGATCCTGATCCACCAGCCCTACAGCGGGGCGGGCGGGCAGGCCTCTGACATCGAGATCCAGGCCAAGGAGATCACCCGCATGCGGGAGCTTCTCGAGCACGTCCTGGCCCACCACACCGGCCAGACCATGGAAAAGCTCCGCAAGGACACCGACCGCGACTTCATCATGAACGCCGACGAAGCCAAAGAATATGGCATCGTCGACGAGGTCATCCTGACCCGCGAGCTGGCCCAGGTGCCGCAGGTCGCGGGCGTCGGCTGAGAGGGGTTAGGGACACGTGGCGAAGTTCGGGGATGGCGGGGAGCTGCTGAAGTGCTCGTTCTGCGGAAAGTCGCAGAAGCA
>JBOGIE010000087.1:0-10285 GCA_050742435.1 Acidimicrobiales bacterium
GCGATGGCCACCGGCTCCCCCGTGCGCGGGTTGCGGCCGGTCCTGGCCTTGCGCTGGGTTGCCGAGAACGAGCCGAAGCTCGGCCACGCCACACGGTCACCCTTGCCCACGGCCGAGCTCACGGTGTCGAAGAAGGCGTCGATGACCCGCTCGACATCTTGCCTGCTCACGCCGGACGAGCCGGCAACGTCCTGAATCACATCGGACTTGTTCACGACCACCTCCTTCTAGGGAACAGCTGCCGCTGCCGGGCCACATCTGATCCGACCGACCGCACAAGATCAAGCATTTCCAATAGTGGACCGGCGCAAGGCAGGATCTCCGAAGATGAAACGAGCCCTCGCCGTCCTCCTTCTCGCCCTCCTGTCCGGTGGGTGCAGCGCCATGAAAGCGACCCCGGCGAGCAACGTGCAGCCTCCCGCCCCCGGTGTCCCGGCCCGAGCCCAGGACGTGGCCGGGATCTACCGTTCGATCCACCAGGGCCTGCTGCAGCTGCGCGACGACGGCGGGTTCGTGCTCATCGTGCCCGAGGGACCGGGGGCCACCGCCGGTCGCTTCACCCTGAGCGACGGCCGGCTCGTCGTCCACACCGAGGCCTGCGGTCCCGAGACCGGCGACTACGACGTGGTGGTCACCGGCGAGCGGGAGGCGGGGAAGGCCGTCCTCAACCTCTCCGCCGTCAGTGATCCGTGCGAGGAGCGGCGGCGGTACCTGACGATCGACCCCTGGGTCTACGCCAACTCCTGATCGACCAGGGTGGCCAGGTCCGGCGCGGTCATGTCGGGCTCGGGCTTGACCGGGAGGTCGTCTTCCGACGTCACGCCGGTGAAGACCAGGGCGAAGCGAAATCCCAGGCGCCCGGCGATCAGTCCGTCGGTGTCCGGCCGGTCGCCGACGACCAGGCCGTCCTCGGCGTCGTGCCCGATCCGTTGGCGGACGGCCTCGGCCATGGGCTCGTAGGGCTTGCCCGCCACCTCGGGCTCGACGCCCGCGGCCGCCGCCACCGCGGCCAGGAGCGAACCTCCGCCGGGAATGGGTCCCTCGGGGGTCGGGTACGTGGTGTCGTCGTTGGTCCCGATCAACCGGGCCCCACCCCGCACCGCCTGGTAGGCGGCGTTCAGGCGGTCGTAGTCGAACTCCTTGTGGAACCCGACGACGACGGTATCGGCCGGCCCCTCGTCCACCGCGTTCACGCCACGGGCGGCCAGCGCCTCCCTGACGCCGTCGCCGGCACAGACCAGCGCGGTGGAGCCCGGCTCGAGCATCGAGGCCGCCGCCTGAGCCGACGTGACGATCTCGTCCGCCTCGACCTCGATCCCCATCCGTTCGAACTTCTGGACCAGGTCGCCGACCTTGCGGCTGGAGTTGTTGGTTAGGAAGAGGATGGTGTGCCCGCCCTCGCGCAGGCGGCTGACCGCTTCCGGGACGCCGGCGATGACGTCCTCGGCCAGCCACACCACGCCGTCCAGGTCCAGGATCCACACAGCCACACCCCGCTTTGTACCGGGCCGGGAGCGCTGACGGGAAATCGGAGCAGCCGTGGCCCCCGTGGAGGACCATGACGCATGGCGTTCCCCAGCTTCGCGGCCAAGCACGCCGAGCAGTCGTTCGTCACACCTGCGGACTTCCTCGAAGTCGTGCGACAGGGCGGCCGGCTCGACGACCTCCGGTCCCTGGAGAGCGTCGTCCTGGTGTACCAGCCGAAGCTCTGGCGCACCGTGGCCGAGTGGCCGGACGCCCGGGTGCCAGAGGGCGCGCCGTTCGGCGGGCTCCAGGTGCTCGGGCGCACGGGTGACCGGGTGGGCGTCGCCGGCGGCTTCGGCATCGGCGCGCCGGCGGCCTCGGTCCTGCTGGAGGGGCTGGTCGCCGCCGGAGTCCGGCGCTGCGTGTCGGTGGGCACAGCCGGCGCGCTCCAGCCGGACAGCGCGATCGGCAGGGTCGTACTCTGCACCGGCGCGGTGCGAGACGAGGGCGTGTCTCACCACTACATTCCGGCCGACGTCCCGGCCCGGCCGTCGCCGTTGCTGACGGAGGCGCTGGGCGCCGCCTTCTCGGGGCGGGGGCTGGCGTTCGAGCGCGGACCGACGTGGACCATCGATGCCCCCTACCGGGAGACGGTGGCCGAGCTACGGCACTACCAGGCCGCGGGCGTGCGCTCGGTGGAGATGGAGGCGGCCGCACTGTTCGCCGTCGGCCAGGTTCGCGAGATCGAGGTCGCTGCCGCCTTCTGCTACAGCGACCTGCTCGCCGGGCCGAAGTGGGAGCCTCACTTCGGATCGCCGGTGGTGGCCGACGCGCTCGACCACCTACTCGCCGCCGCGGTGGCCACCCTGGAAGGCTGAGGCCGGCTACTCCGGGTCGTCCCCGTCTGGCGGCTGCTGCGCACGGTGGGCCAGGGTGCGGAGGCGGTCGACGGCCTCGCGGGCGGCTCGGGCCGCGGCCTCGATCTCACCGTCGAGGACCCGGGCGGGGCGTTCGCCCACTTCCTGTTCGATGATCTCGCAGCAGAGGTCCACGCACTCGTCGCAGATGTACACGCCGGGGCCGGCGATGAGCTTCAGCACCTGCTGCTGCGTCTTGCCGCAGAACGAGCAGGTGAGCGCGTCGCCCGGTCGGGTGTTCACGATCCGTGGATCGTACGGGCGGTGGCCCGGCGGCCGGGCAGCTTTTTCACCTCGATGGCGTTGGGCAGCTGCTCCTTGATGGCCGAGTCATGGGTGACGACGAGGACCTGGCGGAACCGGGCCCGCAGGCGTTCGAGGGCGACGAGCATGCGGCCCTTGCGGTCGTCGTCGAGCGGGCCGAACACCTCGTCGAGCACCAGCAGGCCGACCGCCCCACCCGACTGGAAGCGCACGTGCTCGCTCACCGCCACCCGGAGGGCCAAATTGGCCAGGTCGGTCTCCGAGCCCGAGAAGCGGGCCATCCCGTACGTGCGGCCGGCGTCGACCACCTTGATCTCGTAGGTGTTGGGGTCGACCTCGAGGTGGTCGTACTCGCGGTCGGTCAGCTCGGCGAAGAGCTCGGCCGCTTGCGCCGACAGGCGCGGGCCGACCGAGGCGACCAGGGTGTTGCGGAAGTTGTTGAGCAGCTCCCCCAGGCGGGCCAGGTGGCGGGCCTCCTCGCCCAGCTCGGCCAGCCGCTCGTGCTGCTCGGTGACCTCGGTCAGGCGGCGGGCCTCGGCCTCGGCCCGCTCGCGGGCCTGGGTGGCGGCCAGCTTGGAGGCCTGGGCTCGCTGGGTGGCGGCTTCGGCGGCCGCCTGGAGGCGGACGCGCTCGGCCAGCGCGGCGGCCAGGTGCTCGGGACGGAACCCCAGCGACGCCACCTTCTCCCGCAGCGCCTCCACCCGCCCCCAGCTCTCGGCCATGGCCGCCCGCTCGACGTCGAGCTCACGGGCCACTGCCTCCCTGCGCTCCAGCCGGCCCTGGATGCGCTGGCACTCGTCGGCCGCCCGCCGCCGGCGCTCGACCTCGGCGGCAAGGGCGGTGCGCTCCTCCTTCTCCAGCGGCCGGCCGAGGGCGGCCAGGGCGTCGGCCAGCACCGTTTCCGCCTCCTGGCGACGGGCCACCCGCTTCTCGTGCTCGGCCCAGGCCGTCTGGGCCGTCCGGAGCTGCTTGGCCAGGGCGGCGGCCCGTTCGGCGGCGGCGGTGGTGGCCACGACCGCCTGGCGGTGGTCGAGCTCCAGCTCGTTGAGCCGGGCCTCGATCTCGGCCAGCTCGGCCGCCCGGTGGGCCTGCACCGCCTCGAAGGCGTCGCCCAGGGCCTGTCCGCACAGCGGGCAGTCGCCCTCGCCGGTGAGGACCGAGGAGCGCTCGACTGCGGCACGGGCCCGGTCGCGCTCCACCTTGGCCGCCTCGATGGTGGCGTTGACCCGGGCCAGGGCCACCTTGGCCGCCTCGGCCTCGGTTCGGGCCAGCTCGCAGCCGGCTTCGTCGGGCACCACAGGGGTGACCGGCACCGGGACGTTGTCGAGGGCGGCCTGGGCCGCCACCACCGCCTCGACCAGCCGCAGGCGGGCCTCGGCCGCCTTCCAACCCTCGGCTTCGGGGACGAGGACCTTCAGCCGCTGGGCCGCCCGCTCCAGGTCGGCCTGCTCCTCGACCAGCTTCTCGACCCACGCCTTGGCCCGGTCGTGCTGCTCCCGGACGGCCTTGCCCTCGGCCACCAGCCGCTCGTGCTCCTGGCGCAGCACGTCGAGCTGCTGGTGACGGGCCACGGCCGCCTCCACGTCGGCCCGGGCCACCACGGCCAGGGCTTCGTCGTCGTCCCCGCGGGACGCGGCGTCGGCAGCCGCGGCCTCGGCCTCCTCCAGAGCCTTGCGGACGGTGTCGAGGTCGGGCAGCACGGCCCGGAGCCGCTCGAACTGGTCCTGGGTCAGACGGGCGTCCTTGCGGGCCAGGTCGCGGGCGGCGTCGAGAGGTGTGATGCCCAGGAGCTGGAGGACCAGCTTGCGCCGGTCGTTGGGCGTCTGCTCACTGAAGGCGGCCAGCTGCTTCTGCTCGGCGAAGACCGAGGCGCGGAAGGCGGCGTCGTTCATGCCGAGGATGGAGTGGACGTAGCGGCCGGTGTCACGCACGCCCTCGGCCACCTGCTGGCCGTCGGCGTGGGCCTCGGCCCGCACCTGCGAGCTGGCCCCGCTGATCGTCCGCCGGACGGCGTAGAGGTGGCCCTCGTGCTCGAACTCCACCTCGGTGATGCACTCGGCGTTGACACCGGCGGTGCGCACCTCGTCCATGGACGTGCGTGAGCGGCCGTAGAGGGAAAACCTGATGGATTCGATGAGCGCGCTCTTCCCCGCACCGTTCAAGCCGTAGACGCCGACCAGTCCGGGCGGGATCTCGAGTTCGAGGTCGTCCTCGAACACCCGGTAGTTGCGGAGGTGCAGGCGGGTGACCCTCAATCGATCGCCTCCTCGACGGCACGGGCCAGGTACTCGTCGCCCTTGGTGCGGATGCGGTCGCGGTCGAAGCCGGGGAGGTCCTGATTGTCGACATAGTTGGCCCACTGGACGGGCAGCGACGACAGCTCGGGCAGCTCCACGTTGCTCCGGATGCCCGCGAACTCGGGCTGGAGCTTGAGGTGCAGGGCGTGGGCCGATGCCTCCCGGACGGCGTCCATGTCCAGCATCCGGTAGGCCTCGGGGTCGACGCCTTCCAGGAACAGGCGCACGACCGCTCCGGCGGGGACGGCCGCCACCCGCTCGAGCACCCGCTCCTGGACCTCGGCCGGCGACAGCCCCAGGGCGTGGACCGCGGGCAGCGTGAGCAGGGGGCGCTGGCCGGTGAGGGCCACGTGGGCGATCTGGCCGGAGTCGGTGTCGAGGACCACGATGCCCTTGGGGACCTCGGGATCGTCGGCGAAGGAGAAGGTGTCGGTGGACCCGGCGTACCAGATGCCGGTGTCGACCTTGGTGTGGAAGTGGTAGTGGCCGAGCAGGGCCAGGTCGGCGGAGGACTTGAGCAGGCCGGCGTCGACCTCGATCTCGTTGATGTCGGCGTGGTGGGGCTCTACCTGAGGCACCCGGGGATGGGTGAGGAGGAGGTTGGTGGCGTCGGGGTCGCGGCTCAGCCGGGCCTCGGCCAGGGCGTCGAGGGTGGCGTCGACCGTGAGCATCTGGGGCACGGCGTGCACGACCAGCCCGGGGAAGACGAACCGCTCGTACGCCATGCGGTGGGCGAAACGGACCTCGGGGAAGAGGTCGGCCAGGGCCGAGTACGGGCTGCCCGTGCCCGGCAGGCGGGGGGTGTCGTGGTTGCCGGTGATGACGACCAGCGGCACCCCGTGCTCCCGGATGCGCAGCAAGGCCTTCTGGGCGATCCGGTAGGACCGGTAGGTGGGGCGGGGGTGGTCGAAGACGTCGCCCAGCCACACCACGAGGTCGGGGGACTGGCCCAGGGCAAGGTCGACCGCCCGGGTGAAGGACTCCTCGAAGTCGCGCTCGCGCTGGTTGAACCCGTCGGCCGTCGTGTACGAGTAGTACGACCGTCCGAGGTGGGCGTCGCCGAGGGCCGCGACCTTCATCAGTCCACCAGGGCCGAGACGTTGGCGGCCACGACCGGACGGGGTGGCGGCGGGGGCGGGCAGGTGCGGACCACGTCGGCCCAGAGGTGGATCTTGGCCGGCACGGCGAAGGGGGCGTCGAGGTTGGCCAGGAGGCACTCCCCGGGCATGAGCGTCTGGATCTCGGGACCGAGGGCGGCGATGTCCTGCTTGGACGACGAACGCAGGATGGTGCGGTCCTTCTCATCGGCCAGGCCGAGGATGAAGAAGGTGTTGAACTGGCTGAGCAGCTCGCCGTCCAGCAGTTTCGGCTGCTGGGTGACGGCGCACAGCCCGACCTTGAACTTGCGCCCCTCTCTCGCCACCCGCGGGAACACGTTGGAGTCGCGGTCCTTGCTGGCGGCCAGCACCCGCTGCGCCTCCTCCAGCACCACGGCCACCACGGGCAGCCGGTCGTGGGCCTCGGGGTTCTCCAGGTAGGCGTTGGACCACTCCTCCAGCACCTTGCGGGTCAGGAACGAGGCCACCAGCAGCTCCTCGGTGGACCCCAGCCCGCTCACGTCGACCAGCACCACCCGCCCCTCGCGCAGGTCCCGCAGCACCGCGGCGCCCACCGACACATGGGCGTCGGCGGCGATGCAGGGCAGCTCGACGATCCGGCGGGCCCGCCGGTGGAGCACCTGGAGGGTGTTCAGCGCCACCCGGTTGCCCAGCTCGACGTCGCGGAAGCCGGGCAGGTCCTCGACATGGGAGAACTCGAGCAGCCACGACAGCCCTTCCGATGTCTCCTTGGATTTGGCGAACTTCCGCTCCAGCTCGAAAAGGGCCTCCTCCTGGGGCCGGGTCCAGTCGTAGGCCGTCCGCAGGTCGTCGACGGTCAGCTCGGCCAGGCCCACCCGCAGCGACGAGGTGTTGGGCAGGGGCCGGGCGGCGTAGGTGCGCAGGCGCTCCCCCGCCCACGGATGCCGGGCCAGCTGACCGCGGTACTCGCCGTGGGGGTCGATCAGCAGGAGGCCGTACCGGCCGCCCGAGCGCAGGACGTCGCCGGCCAGCACCATCATCAGGTTCGACTTGCCCATGCCGGTGGTGGCGAAGATGCCCACGTGGCTGGCCAGGCTCTTGCCGGAGATGCCGACCTCGAAGTCGACCACCGTCTCGCCGCTGCGCAGCCTGCCGACCGGCAGGTCTCCCATCCGGGTGCGCAGGAAGGCGAAGTCGGCCGGCTCCGGCGCGACGACGCGGGAGAACTGGGTGGGCAGGCTCTTGGGCCGGCGGAAGTCGAGCCCGTCGGGCGTGAGGTAGCCGAGGCACCGGCACGTCGCCACCCGGTACGTGCGGCGGGACTGCTCGTGCAGCCGATGCAGCCCCGCCTCGCCCCGGGCGTCGTCGACCAGCAGGGTGCCGGCCACCCGCTCGGCCCAGCCCGGCTCCCGGTGCTCCGTGCCGTAGGTGACGTCGACGATGCGGAACAGGTACCGCCGCCCGGTGGCCTCGTCCACCGCGACCAGCAGCTCCCCGAGGAAGAGGTCCTCATCAGGAGCAGCGCGGAACACCCCTTCGAGCACGTTCTTGCCGAACAGCCGACCAGTGCTCATCGCACCCCTCCTCGAGTGTGGGCGATCCGGTGCGGCATATCACCGCGGATCGTCCACACCCGCAGCCGGTGCGGCATCAGAACCGCTCCATGAGGTCGTGGCGGTCGGCGAAGGCCCGCTCGCGGACCTCGGCGGGAACGCCGGCCCGGTCGAGCAGCTCGTCGAGCTCGTACCAGGTGTCCTGGCGGAGCCACGGTGGGCAGGCGGCCAGCCGGTCGGCGACGGTGAGCGGATAGGGGTAACCGGGGAAACCGGCGTCGTCGCACACCGACGCCAGCCGCGACACGACCTCCTCGGGATCGGCGCCCGGGGAGACGTCGACCCGGAAGGCGTAGGGCGCGTCGGGGTCGAGGCGGGCGGCCACCACCCGGGCCCCGGCCCGGCTACGGGCGACCGGGGCCCACCACATGGCCCGGGGCCCCAGGTCGCGTCCGGCCTCCATCTCCAGCGCACCGAGCAGAGGCGCCCCACCTCGCGACAGGGACGACCGCTTGGTCACCGCGGCGACCACGACCTTGCCGGCCGCGGCCCGGCCCAGCAGGTCCGAGAGCCAGGAGGGCGGGACCCTCCAGTCGGTCTCCAGGTCCCCGTCGACCAGCACCAGCGCCCCCGGCGCCGCCTCCTCGACACAGCGGTCGACCAGCACCCACTCCTGGTGGTCGCGGAGCAGGTTGAGGTCGACGGTGGCGTCCTCGGCGATCCCCAGGCCCAGGCCGGCGGCCACCGCCCGGTTCTCGCCTCCCCCGAGCAGGAAGGCCCGCAGCTCACCCTCCTCCTCCACCTCGCACATGCCGTACCGGAAACAGGTCCGGGCCGCCCGGGCCACGACCAGCTGGAGGCAGCGGGCGTCGGCCACCACGGCCTGGCCCCCGTCGACCGCCCACACCTCGGCCGGCGGCGACGCGGCCCGGGAAAGAGGCCGGAGCCGGACCTCGGCGTCGAACTCGAGATGGCCGCCCCCGGGATCGGCCAGGCCGCCGCCGGCCCCGGTGAGGAGGGCGGCCAGCCGCTGGGCCGCGGTCTGGAGGGAGGCGGAGGGGAGGGTCGCCGTGGGAAGCATCCCCTCCAGCATCCCAAGCCGGTGCGACAGTTACAAGCTTGTCATTTTCCCGGTTGTGGGTAGGAGCCTCGCATGGCCCGTGGAAGCGACAAGCACTCTCCCAGGATCGACGACGGCCTGGAGCACGACACCCGACCGCTGACCCAGGGGGCTCCCATGGAGTCCCGGGCCGACGAGGCCCGCGAGCAGGAGGGTGCGGCCGACGGCGAGCCCACGACGGACGCCCTCCTGTCCGGCGATCTCCACCCCGACGAAGGGGGAGAGAACGGCCTGGACCACGATGAGGCAGAGGCCCGCAGCCGGATCGCCTCGTTCATCCGGCCGTCCATCTGGCCGGCCGATCGCGGCGAGCTGCTGGGTTGCGCCGAGGAGCTCAACGCGCCCCCCGACGTCCTTGCCGAGCTGCGGCGGCTTCCCGAGGGCACCTACTCCCACACCGAGGCCGTGTGGGAGGCGCTCGGCGGGCGGGTGGAGTTCCGCCCCTGAGCCCCTGAGGCCGGGCCGGCCCCCCTTGGGCCCGGTTGCTACCAGCCGGCCTCGGGGCTGGCGGTCGGCTTCTGGCTGGTGGTCGACGCTTGCATGCCGACCTCCCGGTCGGCGCGCAGCTGGGCTTCGACCTCGGCCTTGCGGGCCAGGATCTCGTCGCCGAGCAGCGGTGAGGTGTCGGGCAGCTTGTCCAGCATGTCGGGGAGGATCTTGTTCTCCTCCTCGTCCACGTGGTGCAGGACAGACGTCTTCAGCTTGGTCATGGTGGTGACGAACTCGTCGCTGCCCGGCTCCATGCCCTCCAAGGCCTGGATGAGGTCCTTGGCCTCCTGGTGCTCGGCCCGGGCCTCGGCCGCGCCGGCGTTGTCGACCTTGGCCGAGTACAGGCCGTAGACCAGCTCCTCCTCGACCTTGGAGTGGACGCTGAGCTCCAGCCAGACCTGCTGCGCCACCGCGTGGTCGCCCGTCTCGTCGAACTGCTTGAACAGCTGCTCGACCCGCCGGTGGTCCTCTTTCAACACGGAGACGAAGTCAGGCACGGCGATGACCTCCTCGAGGCGCAGAGTCGTCGCGAACCTCCCCGTCACACCAGCTGGCCAAACGCCTCCTGGTGAGGGACGAGCTCATGGGCCACCAGCCCCAGGGCGGTCTCGATGGCGTCGCAGACCACGTCCGGCTCGACCAGCCAGCCGTTGTGGGCCACGTCGATCTCCATGACCTTGGCGTCGGGGATGGCGGCGGCCAGCTCCCGCTGGCGGTCGGCCCAGATCAGGCGGTCCCGCTTGCTGACGATCACCGCGGTGGGGACGTCGACCCGCGACGCGTACGGCCGGGCGTCGAAGGCGCTCAGCCCCCGGCCGGCGGCGGCCAGGTCGGACGGGTTCCCGCGTAGGGCCTCGGCTTTCAGCCAGGGGAGCACGGTCTGGAGGTTCGGGTTCTGCTCCGCCGCGCTGCGCAGGTACCGCTCGGTCAGCCCGTGCGGGACCCCGAAGCGCAGGACGTACTCCACCCCCGCCATCGAGCTCCAGAGCAGGCGCTCGTGCAGCGCGGCCCGCCATTGGAGAGCGGTCGACTGGAGGACCAGCCCGGCGACCGACTCGGGGTGGCGCCGCCACATGAGCAGCCCGATCGAGCCGCCCATGGA
>JBOGIE010000088.1:0-10190 GCA_050742435.1 Acidimicrobiales bacterium
ACGGGAGCGGGACGACCACCAACGAGGTCAACCAGCTGCTCAAGCAGTTCAAGGACATGCAGAAGATGATGCGGATGCTCGGCAAGGGTGGCGGCAAGGGCCGCCCCCGCGTCCCGAGCTTCGGATAACCGACTTTCAGAGAAGACAGCGAGGAACACACGTGGCCGTCAAGCTCCGCCTGATGCGGATGGGCAAGAAGAAGCAGCCGACCTACCGGCTGGTCGCGGCGGACGGGCGGTCGCCGCGCGACGGTCGCTTCATCGAGATTTTCGGGACGTACGACCCGCGGCAGGAACCGTCCGCCATCCGGATCGACAACGACAAGGCCGTGGCCTGGCTCCAGAAGGGCGCCCAGCCCACCGAGCGGGTCCAGCAGCTGCTGAAGATCTCCGGCGCCTGGGAGCAGTTCAAGCCCGGCACGCCCTCGACCTCATGAGCGACGCGATCGAGTTGGACGACGAGGTCGACGGCAACCGGCTGGAGGGCTCCACCTCCCGCGCCGTGCTCGAGTACGTGGCCAAGGCCATCGTCGACGATCCCGACTCGGTGATCGTGGAGGTCGACGAGGGCCGCAGCGCGGTCAGCCTGCGCCTGAACGTGTCGCCCGACGACATGGGCCGGGTCATCGGCCGGCGGGGCCGCACCGCCCAGGCCATCCGCACCGTGGTCCGGGCCGCCGCCGCCCGTGAGGGGCGCGACGCCCACGTCGACATCGTCGACTAGGTAGGCGGGCGGGCCCCGTGCTGGAGGTCGGCCGGATCGTCAAGGCCCACGGGATACGGGGCGAGGTGATCGTCGACCTGATCTCCAACCGCCCCGAGGAGCGGCTGGCGCCCGGCTCGGTGCTCTCCTCCGACCGGGGCGACCTCGAGGTGCTGACCGCCACGCCCCACCAGGGCCGCTGGATCGTGGCCTTCGCCGGCGTCGAGGACCGGAACACGGCCGAGACTTTCCGGGGAGTGGTGCTGTCCGCCGAACCGATCGAGGGCGACGACGACACCCTCTGGGTCCACGAGCTGATCGGCTCCGAGGTCTTCGACCTGGGCGGGCGCAGCTACGGCCCGGTCGAGGCGGTCGAGGCCAACCCGGCATCGGACCTCCTCGTCCTCTCCGGCGACCGCCTCGTCCCGCTCGTGTTCGTGAAGACCAGCCTCCCCGGACGGGTCGTCATCGACCCCCCGCCCGGCCTCCTCGACTGAACCCCCTCCTCCCCGAACCGGTGACGCCTGGTGTCGCATATCGCACCAGCTGTCACCAGTTCGCCCTGGGGCTCGGCTCAGTGGCCCCGGTTGACCCACTCCTCGACGTGGGGGGCCTCGTCGCCGATGGAGGTGGAGTCGCCGTGCCCGGTGTGGACCACGGTCTCGGGCGGCATGTACATGATGAGGCGGCGGATCGACTCGACGATCGTGGGGAAGTGCGAGTACGACCGGCCGGTGGCGCCCGGGCCCCCCTTGAACAGGGTGTCGCCGGTGAAGAGCACGCCCACCTCGGCCAGGTAGAGGCAGACCCCGCCCGGGGAGTGGCCCGGGGTGTGCCAGACCTGGAACTGGGCCCCGCCCAGGTTGAGGACGTCGCCGTGGTCCAGGGCCATGTCGGGCGCCCGGTCGGGATGGACGACGTCCCACAGCATCCGGTCGTGGGGATGCAGGTAGACCGGGGCCCCGGTGGCGTCGGCCAGGTCGACGGCGGCGTTGATGTGGTCGTTGTGGCCGTGGGTGCAGACGATGCCGTCCACCCGGCGGTCCCCGACCGCGACGGCGATGGCCGACGCGTCGTGCGGGGCGTCGATCACCACCACCGTGTCGTCGTCGCCCACCATCCAGACGTTGTTCTCGACCTCGTAGTCCTTGCCGTCCAGGGAGAAGATGCCCGCGGTCACGATCCTGTCGACCTTCATGGCCGGTAGGCCCCCGATCCGGTGAACATGCCGCGCCGCCAGCGGCTCGGTGTGAGCACCACCGCGCGGGGATAGTCCTCGAACAGCCAGCGGGCGAACTGCCGCCTCGTCCAGTCGGTGGACCCCGCCAACCGCAGCGGGATGCGGACGCCCTTGCGGTGGCGCAGGGCCCGGCTGAGCAGGCGGGACAGCCGGTGGTCGGCGAACAGGTCGCGCTCCACCCACCTGACGTACCTGCGACCGACGTCGCCCCCGGCCACCACCGCCTCGGCCGCCTTGCGCCCGGTGAGGAGGGCCTGGGCGATGCCCTCACCGGTCATGGGGTCGGTGGCGCAGGCCGCGTCCCCGACGAAGAGCGCCCGCCCCTGGCCAGCGGTGAGCGGCATCCGGTCGACCCGGGCGGGGATGGGCCACGCCTTGTGGGTGCCCTCGGGCACGGCCGACTGGCCCAGGACGTCGCGGATGGCCGGCCGGGACAGCAGGTCCGGCCACATGTCCTTCATCTCCCGCACGGGGATGCCGGTGTCGCGCTGGATGCCGAAGCCGACGTTGGCTCGCCCCCCGGGCAGAGGGAACGACCAGGCGTACCCCGGGAGCAGGTCGGGCTCGAACCAGATCCACATGCCCGCCGCCTGCGGGCCCACGCCGGAGAAGTACTGGCGGAAGGCGTGCCAGTCGCCCAGGTAGCCGGGCTGGTTGGCGCCCAGGGCGTGGCGCAGCGGCGACCACGCCCCGTCGGCCCCGAGGGCGTGGCCAGCGGTGACCGTCCCCATCCCGTCCACGTCGAGCTCGATCCCGCCGGCCACCGCCCGGGCGGCGGTGAGCCCGTGCCCGTCGGCCACCTTGGCGCCCGCGGCCCGGGCCACGTCGAGCAGGGCGGCGTCGAGCTCCATCCGGGGGGCGACCACCGCGAACTGGCCGCCGTCCGCCGGCAGGGGGAAGCAGACGGTGCGGCCGGCCGGGGAACGGACGTAGACCTCCTCGACCACCTGCCAGCCGGGCACCGTCTCCGGCCGCAGCCCCAGCTCCTCGAGTTGGCGCAGGGCGTCGGCGGTGAGGCCGTCGCCGCAGCACTTGTCCCGGGGGAAGCGGGCCTTGTCCACCACCAGGACCGAGGATCCCGCTCGGGCGAGGGTGATGGCCGCCGCCGCCCCGGCCGGACCACCACCCACCACGACGGCGTCGAAGTCCATGTCGCTCAGCCTGCGGCGGACGCCAGCTGGCGGCCGGCCACGGCCGCCCCCAGGGCGGCGCCCAGCATGAGGACCGCTTTGGCGCGGGGGAGGTGCCGGAAGGCGAAGACGATCGAGGCGGCGTCCACTGCGTCGGCCAGCATGGCCGCTTCCAGCCATCCCCGCACGGGGGCGTCGTGTCGCTGGGCCAGCAGGGCGCCCAGACCGAGAGCGAGATCCCGCCCGCCGGTGTGGCGGGCCATCATCCGCAGCATCGCCTCGTCCCGGCCGGTGGTGCCCGCCTGGCCCGGCCACAGCCTGAGGGCCAACCCGGGGGTGCCCAGGTAGGCGGCGCCCAGCGCCATCCGCCCCACGGCGACCGCCTTCACGGTGGCGGGAACGTCGAGCTCGCTCAGTCGCACTTGACCCCTTCCTGGGGGGAGTACAGCCCGCTGAACCGGTCGACCGTCTTGCGGCCGTCCACGTACGTGCGGGTGCGCTCGGTGGTCACTGCCGTGCAGACGCCCTTCCTCTCGGTGGACTGGCCCGTCTGCTCCCCGCTCACGTACTTGGTGGAGTACATCGTGACCGTGATCGACGTGCCCGTGTACGTGGGCCAGATCAGCACGCCGTGGGGCGTGTTGTTGCGGATCTTCACGTCGGGCTCGGGGAAGGAGATGGTGGACTCCCGCCCGTAGGGGTAGCGGGAGATGTAGATCCCGTGCATGTAGTAGCTGGGGATGTCGAGGCCGGCGAAGAAGGCGGCGTTGAAGATGGTGGTGGCGAACTGGGAGATCCCGCCCCCCACGTCCTCGGTGAACTTGTACTCGTGGTCGATGACCGGCGCGGCCACGAACCCGTTGGCCGTGGTCCGCCGGCCGACGTAGCCGTTGACCGAGAAGGTGGCGCCGGGGGCGATCACCGCGCCGCGGATCATGTCGGCGATGCGGTGGATGTTCTGCACCCGGGGTTCACCGGCAGCGTGGTTGCTGGTGAACGTCCCGATCGGCTCGACGATGCCCAGCTTGCGGGCCGCCTCCTCGTCCCGGCTGGGTGCGGCGCTCCTGAGCGGCAGTTCCACCGCGGCGTCGCTGCCCGCCTCCCGCTCGAGGAGGGCGGACTGGATGGTGGCCACCGCCTCGGGCGCGCAGCACGCGCTCCCGGTCTTCGACGGGGTGATCGACACCCTGCCCCCGCTCACGGTGAAGCCGGCGTTCACCGGGGCCACGACGGGCTCGGGAAAGAGCTCGGCCAGGACATCCGGCGCGCTCGAAGCGTCCACGCCCAGCGTGAGCTCCTCCTCGGCCGGCACGGTGTGGAACCAGCCCCGGACGACCGAGGCGGGCACGGTCTCGGTGTCCGGGCCGGCGGTGACGGGCAGGCCGGGGGCGCTCAGGGCCTCGGCCCGGTCGGCCAGGCGTCCGGCCTCCTCGATCGGGAAGCGGGGGGGCAGGGCGTCGCGGCGCACCGAGATCCGCAGCGGCAGGCCCTTGGGCCCGGCCTTCTCCAGGGCGGAGAGCACCGAGGGCGGGCTGATTCCCCGACCCGGTTCGCCCTCCTCGGGCACCACCTTGTCGTCCCGGACGGTGAGCGACGGCTCGACCGGCGGCGTGCGCCGCGGGTCCCGCTCGGCGACCACCCGGGCCATGGCCTGCTCGTCGACGGAGATGTGCACCCGTGCCGGCCGTTCCACGACGAAGCCGCGCAGCCAGCCCCAGATCCGTGCCGGCACGCCGCCCGTGCGCCCCACGGCCATGGCGCCGGCTGCCGTGCGGTCCTCGATGACGGACAGGCCGAGCTCGGGGGCGGTGGCCTCGAAGCCCCCGCCCTCGGCGTCGACCACCACGCCGGCCTCGCGGTAGCGGGCGGCCAGCTCGGCCACCGCGGCGTCGACCTCGGCCCGGCGCATGCCCTGGATCGACCGGTCCCCGAGGGTGACGTTGCGGGTCACCTTGCCACTGGACGCGTTGGTGTCGACGGCCCAGAGGGCGGCGACCACACCCAGCGCCACCCCGGCCACGGCCAGCGCCCGCACCGCCCGCCGGCGACCGGTGCCTCCACCGCCGCCCCCCGGGGACCCCCGGCGGAGGCGCCTGGGCGGCCGGACCGCGGGCAGCCGCCCGGTCGCCTCCAACTGTTCCACGGGCTACAGGCTAGGGGCTGGCCCGGCCTGCCCGGCGCGCGGCCGTCTGGGTCGCCGCCTCGAGCAGCGGCTAGCGTCGTCGGGTGCCTCCCCGTGCGTTAGTCACCGGAATCACCGGCCAGGACGGCCGCTACATGGCCCAGATGCTGGTCGAGAAGGGCTACGACGTCTTCGGCATGGTCCGGGGACAGGCCAATCCGAAGATCCGGATGATCCAGGACGAGACGCCCAAGCTGGAGCTGGTCGAGGGCGACCTGCAGGACCTGTCGTCGCTCATCGCCGCGGTGGAGCAGGTGCAGCCGGACGAGGTCTACAACCTGGGCGCCATCAGCTTCGTCGCCCTGTCGTTCCGCCAGGCCGAGCTCACCGCCGACATCACCGGGCTGGGGGTCCTGCGCATGCTGGAGGCGGTTCGCATCGTCGGCGGCCCCGACAACAGGATCCGCTTCTACCAGGCGTCGTCCTCGGAGATGTTCGGCAAGGTCCGCGAGACCCCGCAGACGGAGAGGACGCCGTTCCATCCCCGCTCGCCCTACGGGGCGGCCAAGGTCTTCGGCCACTACATCACCGTCAACTACCGGGAGTCCTACGGGCTCTACGCCTGCTCGGGCATCTGCTTCAACCACGAGAGCCCGCGCCGGGGGCTGGAGTTCGTGACCCGCAAGGTCACCAACGGGGTGGCCCGGATCAAGCTCGGGCTGCAGGAGAAGATCACCCTCGGCAACCTCGACGCCGCCCGCGACTGGGGCTACGCCGGCGACTTCTGCGAGGCCATGTGGCTCATGCTCCAGCAGGACGAGCCCGACGACTACGTCATCGCCACCGGGGAGAGCCACACCATCGGGGAGCTGCTCGAGCTGGCCTTCGCCGCCGCCGGCATCGACGACTGGGAGGACCTGGTCGAGAGCGACCCGCGCTTCACCCGCCCGGCCGAGGTGGACATCCTCACCGGCGACGCGTCCAAGGCGCGGGCCCAGCTGGGGTGGAAGCCGAAGGTGGGCTTTCCCGAGCTGGTCCGGATGATGGTGGAGAGCGACCTCGAGCTGGAGTCCTCCGACCGGGGAGCCGGCAGCCGGGGGTACTAGCCCGCCGGCCGCGTACCCAGGGTGGCCTGAGCGGTACGGCGGCTTCCGCCCCGCTGGTAGGTCACGGTCACCCGGTCGCCCGGCTCGTGGGCCCGGATGGCGTCGCCCAGGCCGTCCGGCCCGGTGACCTGCTGGTTGTCGATGGAGACGATGACGTCGCCCGGCTGCAGGCCGGCGGCGGCGGCGGGTGTCCCGGGGCCGACCTCAAGCACCGTGGCGCCCTGGGTCCCGGCGACCGACTGGCTGGTGACCCCCAGGTAGGCCCGGGGGGTGGTGGCCGTGCTCTGGCCGCGGCGCAGGGGGTCGAGCATGGGCTTCACCTTGTCGATGGCGATGGCGAAGCCGATGTTCTGGGCCTGACCCTCGACTGCGGTGTTGATCCCGATCACCTGGCCCCCGGCGTTGACCAGCGGCCCCCCCGAGTTGCCGGGGTTGATGGCGGCGTCGGTCTGGATGAGCCCGCTCAGCTCGGTGCCGTCCTGGGCGTCGATCGACCGGTTCAGGGCCGACACGATGCCCCGGGTGACGGTGAAGCCGCCTTCCAGGTCGAGGGCGTTGCCGATGGCCACCACGTCGTCGCCGACCCGGAGGTCGTCGGAGCTGCCCAGCTCCACGGTGTCCAGGTTGCTGGCCCCGTTGATCTTGAGCAGGGCGATGTCGTTGGCGCCGTCCGCCGCCACCAGGGTGGCGTCACGGGACTGGCTCTCCCCGGCCAGGTTGACCTTGATCGACGTGGCGCCCGCCACCACGTGGGCGTTGGTCAGCACCTCGCCGTCCGGCGTGAGCACGATGCCCGTCCCCGCGCCCTGGCTGGGGAAGAAGCGCCCGCCCCGGGAGGCCTGGGTGTGGATGTAGACCACGCCGGGCTGGACCTTGGCCAGGATGGCCTGGACGTCGCCCGTCTGGGTGATGACGCTGCCGTTGTTCGCGGTGGACGTGGCCGCCGGAGGGGAGCCGGACGCCGCGCCGTCGTCGGCCACCCGGGAGGCCACGGCACCGGCGGCGCCGCCGCCGAGCAGGGACGCGGCGACGACGAGGGCCAGCCAGCGGGGCGCCACGCCCCCCCGACGGGCGGGAGGGGGCGTGGGCCCCGGGGGCGGGGGAGGGGACTGGGCGGGCGGGGCCTCGAACTGGATGGTCTGGGCGTCGGCCGCCGAGGCCGGAGGGGAAGGGGGACCAGCCGGCTTCTGTAGATCGGGAAGGTCGAAGTCGACGGGCATGTCGGTCACCTCGTGCGGGACGGTTCCGGCGGGAGAAGGCGCGACCGGCGACGCCCGTCGGTCCGGCCTGGCCGCGGGTGGGGGGCCCCGGGGCCAGGGCGGGACGAGGGGTCGCCGGTCGCGCTCATGGTCGTAGTAAGCCACCTCCGCCTGTGAGAATGCTGGGAACCGCCTGCGAGGGGGGTAGGAAGTGGGCCATGCCGTCACTCCGCCCCGTCATCCCCGTCGCCCCGGGCCCCAGGTTCGTCGCCCTAGGAACGGAGGAGGTCACGTGACGGTGCCCGCTGAGGTCGAGGTGTGGGTGCGGGAGGAGCTGCAGCTCGACGACGCCCAGCCGGTGGCGATCAGCGAGGCGCCGGGCACCGATCCGCGGTGCTCGCCGATCGTGACCGTCGTGGACATCGGGGCGATGCCGGGCAGCGAGCCGTACTCCTTCCACATCGAACGGCCGCTCGACGAGCTGGTCCGCATGGACGTGGTCGCCGCCATCGCCTTCGGCGGCGGTCACTGAGCTTCGCTCAGTGACGTCTCGGGCGCCAGGGGCAGCTCGACCCAGAACCGGGCGCCCTGCCCGGGCGCAGACTCCACCCTGGCCCGACCCCCGTGGGCCTCGGCCACCGCGGCCACGATCGACAGGCCCAGCCCGGTGCCCCCCTGGTTGCGGGTGCGGGAGGGGTCGGCCCGGTAGAAGCGCTCGAAGACCTTGGCCGCCTCCTCGGGGTACATCCCCGGCCCCTCGTCGGCCACCTCCAGCACCGCTGACCCGTTCTCCCGGCGCACTCCCACCCGCACCGTGGCGGTCGACGGGGTGTGCTGGCGGGCGTTGGCCAGGAGGTTGGCAGCCACCTGGCGGAGGCGCAGCTCGTCGCCCAGCACCATGGCGGCGTCGGACCCGTCCAGCTCGATGGGCCGCGCCGGCTCCACCGCCCGGGCGTCGTGGACGGCGTCGGCCGCCACCCGGGCCAGGTCGACGGGGCGACGTTCCAGCGGGCGGCCCTGGTCGAGCCGGGCGAGAAGGAGCAGGTCGTCGACCAGGACTCCCATGCGGGCCGACTCCTCCTCGATGCGGCGCATGGCCGTGGCCAGGTCCTCGGGACGCTCGGCCGCCCCGCGGCGGAACATCTCGGCATATCCCCTGATCGACGTGAGGGGCGTGCGCAGCTCGTGGGAGGCGTCGGCCACGAAGCGGCGGAGGCGGTCCTCCGACGCCTGGCGGGCCTCGAAGGCCGACTGGATCTGGGCCAGCATGGCGTTGAGCGACAGGCCCAGCCGGCCCACCTCGGTGCGGGGCTCGGCCCGCTCGACCCGCCGGCTGAGATCGCCGGCGGCGATGGCGCCCGCCGTCTCGCCGATGTCCTCCAGCGGGCGCAGGCCGGCCCGCACGACCACCAGCGCCAGGGCGGCGACGCCGGCCAGCACCGCCCCGGTGGTCACCACCTCGATGGCCACCAGCCGGCGCAGGGTCTGGACCACGTCGTTCATGGGGACGGCGACGACCAGGTTGCCGCTGCCCGACGTGAGGGGGACGGCCAGGACCCGGAAGCCGGGGCCGTCGCTGTCGATGGCCGGGGTGGTGAACGGCTCGCGGCGGTCGAGCTCCTCCAGCTCCAGCTCGGGCCGGGGCAGGGCGCTGAAGTCGTCGCCCTGGTAGCCGAACAGCCGGCTGGCGGCGACCAGCCCGTTGTTGTCGATGACCGCCCCGTAGGTCCCCCCGGGGACGGCTGACCGGGAGATGGGCGGCCCCTGGTGGCTGCCGGAGGCGATGGCGCTGGCCACCGGGTCGACGGCCGCCCGGACCTGGTCGTCGAGGCGGTCCATGAGCGAGGACCGCAGGAACCGGTAGGTCAGCAGGTTGGACGCGATGAGGCCGACCGACACCAGCCCGAGGAGGCCCAGCAGCAGGCGGGTGCGGAGGGACACGGCTGTTCGGCGCCGCCCGCTAGCGCCCCGAGGGGACGCGCAGCGTGTAGCCCACCCCCCTGACGGTATGGATCAGGCGGGGCTCCACCTTGTCGACCTTCTTGCGCAGGTAGCTGATGTAGGTCTCCACCACGTTGGCGTCGCCACCGAAGTCGTACTGCCACACGTGGTCGAGGATCTGGGCCTTCGACAGCACCCGCCGGGCGTTGAGCATGAGGTAGCGGAGGAGCTTGAACTCGGTGGCGGTCAGCTCGATGGGCTCGTCGCCCCGCCACACCTCCCGGGTGTCCTCGTCCAGCTCCAGGTCGGCGAAGGCCAGGCGGCTGGACCCGGCCCCGTCCCCGCTCGTCCGGCGCAGCACGGCCCGTACCCGGGCCACCAGCTCCTCCACGCTGAACGGCTTGGTCACGTAGTCGTCGCCGCCGAGGGTGAGGCCGTTGACCTTGTCCTCGGTGGCGTCCCGGGCGGTGAGGAACACCACCGAGACCGGCTGTCCGTCGGCCCGGATGCGCTTGAGCACGCCGAACCCGTCCACGTCGGGGAGCATGACGTCGAGCACCATCAGGTGCGGGCGGAACGTGCCGGCCCGGGCCAGGGCCGACCGTCCGTCGGACGCCACCTGCACGTCGAACCCCTCGTAGCGGAGCGCCATGCTCACCAGCTCGGTGATGTTGGGCTCGTCGTCGACGACCAGGATGCGGGCTTTGCCGGCCTCGGGCGCAGCAGTCACGGCGCCCATTGTCGCTGGTC
>JBOGIE010000089.1:0-10001 GCA_050742435.1 Acidimicrobiales bacterium
CTACGCGGTCTACGACGCCCTCCGCTGCGGGTTCGACGACGTGGTGTTCGTCGTGTCCGAGGAGAGCGCCGAGGCGGTGGAGGCCCAGGTGACGGCCGGTTGCGGGCGTCACGTCCCGGTGCGGTACGCCCTGCAGAAGACCGAAGGCCGGGAGAAGCCGTGGGGCACCGGCCACGCCGTCCTCACCGCCTGCACCGAGGTCGACGGGCCGTTCGGGGTGATCAACGCCGACGACTTCTACGGCCACGAGTCCTTCCAGGCGCTGGGCCGGACGCTGGCCGACGATCCCGAGCACCACGTCCTCGTCGCCTTCCGGTTGCGGGAGTCGCTGTCGCCCAACGGTGGGGTCTCGCGGGGCGTGTGCGTGGTCGAGGACGGGTTCCTCGCCTCGATCAGCGAGCGGCACGACGTCCGGGCCGAGGACGGGGCGGTGACCGCCCGGGAAGGCGTGGCCCTCACCGGGGACGAGCTCATCTCCACCAACCTGTGGGGGTTCCAGCAGTCGTTCTGTCCGACCCTCGCCGGCGGGTTCGAACGCTTCACGGCCGACCAGGGCGACGACCCCGGCGCCGAGTTCCTCATCGGCGACGCGGTGGCCAGCCTCGGCAGGCGGCGGGTGCGGGTGGTGCCGACCAGCGAGCGGTTCATCGGCGTCACCTACGCCGACGACGTGGCCGGGGCCCGCGCCTCGATCGCCGACCTGGTGGCCGCCGGCCGGTACCCGTCCCCGCTGTGGGAATGAGCGAGGCGGGATCCCGGCCGGTCATCTTCCTCTCCAACCGGGGGCCGGTCGAGTACGACCGCGGCAACGGCGAGCGGACCACCAGTCGCGGCGGGGGCGGCCTGGTCACTGCGCTGTCCGGGCTGGCCGGGCGGCTCGACGACGCGGTGTGGGTGTGCGGGGCGGTCACCGACGAGGACGCCGAGGTGGCCCGGGAGCACGACGGCGCGGCCTTCGAGCTGGACGACGGCCTCGCCGTCCGCATGGTCCAGACCGACGCCGAGGAACGGCGGAAGTTCTACACGGTGATCGCCAACCCGCTGCTGTGGTTCGTCCAGCACTACCTGTGGGCCCTGAGCGAGGCGCCCGACATCACCAAGGAGGAGCTGGACGCCTACGAGCACGGCTACGTCCCGGTGAACGAGCGGTTCGCCGAGGCGGTGGCCGAGGAGGTCGAGTCCCGCGGCGGCGACGTCACCGTGATGGTCCAGGACTACCACTTCTACCTGGTGCCCGAGCTCCTCCGGGCCCGGTGCCCGGAGGTGTTCCTCCACCACTTCGTGCACGTCCCCTGGCCCCAGCCCGACGCCTGGCGGGTGCTGCCCGGGCCCATGCGGGAAGCGCTGTACAACGGGATCCTGGGCAACGACATCGTCGCCTTCCACACCGAGCGCTACGCGAGGAACTTCCTGCTCGGCTGCCAGGAGCTGCTGAACCTGCCGGTCGACCTCCAGGCCCTCACCGTGCAGGCCGGCGACCATACCGTCCGGGTGCGCTGGTACCCCATCTCCATCGACCCCGCCCAGTTCGAGGAGCGGGCCTCGTCGCCCGAGGTGCTCCGGCGGGAGGAGGAGCTGTCGGCCCGCCGGCGCGACCACCTCATCCTGCGGGTCGACCGGGCCGACCTGAGCAAGAACATCGTCCGGGGGTTCAAGGCCTACGACGTGCTGCTCGACGACCACCCCGAGCTGGCCGAGCGGGTGACGTTCCTGGCCATCCTCCAGCCCAGCCGGGAGGACGTCCAGGAGTACGCCGACTACCTGGAGAAGATCCGCCGGGTGGTGGCCGACGTGAACCTCAAGCACGGCACCGCCGACTGGCAGCCCATCGACCTCCGGCTGGAGGAGGACATGGACCTGGCCGTGGCCGCCTACAAGCTCTTCGACGTCCTCGTGGTGAACGCCATCTTCGACGGGATGAACCTGGTGGCCAAGGAGGCGGTGGTGGTCAACCGGCGCCAGGGGGTGCTGGTGCTCTCCGAGAACACCGGCGCCCACGAGGAGCTGGGCGCCTTCGCCCTCACCGTCCACCCCTTCGACATCCAGCAGCAGGCCGACACGTTCTACGCCGGGTTGGTCATGGATCCCCAGGAGCGCAAGGAGCGCCACGAGGCCTGCGCGGCCACGGTGCGGGGCAACGACATCGACAAGTGGCTGGCCGAGCAGCTGGCCGACGTGCGGGAGCTGCGCAAGAAGGCCTGAGCGTTCGCTCGCAGCAACCGGTAAACAGGGGGGGATGCTTGTCGCGGACGACAACCGTTTCGCGTCCCTCGTCGAGGGGCTGGCCGGGGCGGAGGCGTACGCGCTGGACGCCGAGTTCCACGGCGAGAGCACCTACTACCCCCGCCTGGCCGTGCTGCAGCTGGCCGTCCCCGGCGAGGTGGCGGTGGTCGACGCCACCCTGGTCGACGTCAGCCCCTTGCGGGCCGTGCTCGAGGGCGCCGGGCTCATGGTGGCTCACGCCGGCGAGCAGGACCTGCAGGTACTCGACCGGTCCACGGGGGCCATCCCGGCCCGCATGCTCGACACCCAGATCGCCGCCGGCTTCCTCGGCTACGGGTCGCCGTCGCTGGCCAAGCTGGTCCAGGAGCTGCTCGGGGTCCGCCTGGAGAAGGGCGCCCGCATGAGCGACTGGTTCAAGCGGCCCCTCACGTCCGAGCAGATCACCTACGCCGCCGCCGACGTCGTGCACCTCCTCGACCTGCGGGCCGTGCTCGAGGAGCGCCTGCTGGCCGCCGGCCGGCTGGCCTGGGCCTACGAGGAGTGCGAGCGCCACCGCCGCGTCCGCCAGCCCGACGTGGGCACCGCGTGGTGGCGGCTGAAGGGCTGGCGCCAGCTGCGGGGGCGTTCCCGGGGGGTGGCCCAGGAGCTGGCCGCCTGGCGGGAGCGGACGGCGATGGCCAATGACAAGCCGGCCCGCCGGGTGCTGGCCGACGAGGTCGTCCTCCTCCTGGCCGAGCGGCCGCCCAGCTCCATCCGGGAGATGCCCAAGTCGCGGCTGTTCGACGCCCGCCGCCTCCCCACCGAGACCGGGGCCGAGCTGCTGGCCGCCGTGGGCCGGGGACTGGCCCTCGCCCGAGACCAGCTGCGGCTCCCACCCGACACCGACCTGCCGTCCCACCTGCAACCGCTGGCCACCCTGCTGACCGCCTGGGTGGCCCAGCAGTCACGCGACCTGGCCATCGAGGGCGCGCTGCTGGCCACCCGCACCGACATCGAGGCCTTCCTGCGCGGTGTGCCCGGCAGCCGGCTGCAGCGAGGATGGCGGGCCGAGCTCATCGGGTCCACGGTCGGCCGAATCGTGGCCGGGACGGCCGCGGTGGCCTACGACGGTGACTCCCACCTGGTGCTGGTCGACGTGGACGATCAGGGCTGGCGGCGCAGGAACTCCACGTAGAACCGGACGTCGTCCGAGGGCTCCACCTCGTGCTCGACCTCGGGCGGGATGGGCTGGGTGCCCCCCGCCTCGATCACCGCGTCGATCGGCGGGTGGGTCTTGGCGCGGAAGCGGATGCGGCCCTCCACCACGTGCAGCAGGCCCCAGGTACCCGTGCCCACCCGGTGGGCCCGCCGCAGGCCGGCCGGCATGGTCGAGGCGTCCCAGGTGTCGGTCGTGCGGGTGACCACCAGGTCGCCGGGGAGCTCGGCCCGGTCGCAGAGCGGGCAGTCCAGGGGCGCGCCGACCCGGGCGTTCCGCTCGGCCTCGTCGAGGACCCACGGGGCCAGGCGGAACGGCGGCTGGTGGCGGATGTGCTGGCTGTGCAGGCAGGCCAGGTCGGCCACCCAGTGGCCGTCGTCGCCCCGGCGGAAGCCGGTGATGGCCCGCTCCATGGGCTAGCCGTCCTCGTCGAGGACGGCCCGGGCCAGGCGCCTGGGCGCCACCAGGGTGTAGGAGGTGCGGACCCACTCCTCGATCTGTTGCCAGCGCTCGGCGTCGGCGTCCCCGGCCACGTCGATGGCGACCCACCCGTGGCGGCCCAGCCCGTAGCCGGCCGGGTGCACGTCGGGGTCGGTGGCGACCACCGCCGCCGCCTCCTCCTTGGGCAGCTTGAGCGACAGGTTGCGGGCCGCCTGGTCGCTGAACACGAAGTTCTTGCCCTTGACCCGGAAGGTGGGGTGGTCGCCCCACTCCTCGATGTCGACCCGTTCGGCGTCGGGCAGGCGGGCGACGATGCCCTCGAGCCGGTCCATGTTGGTCACGACGAGCTCACGACGACCACGGCGTCACCGGTCGGGCCTCGGGCACGCCGTCGATGGTCAGGTCGACCTTCTCGTTGAAGAAGGCCACCAGCCCCTCGATCCGCGGGCACTCCACGACCGGGTCCGGGTACGACCAGGCGACGTCGGCGTGCACCTCGCCGCCCACCCGGGCCGACCAGTACCGGGCCGTGCCCTTGTACGGGCACTGGGTGACCGTGCCCGACGGCTCCAGTTTCTCCCACCCCACGTCCTCGACCGGCAGGTACCAGCGGGTGGGCAGCGAGGTCTCGAACAGGGCGTGGGGCCGGCGCGACTCGGCGATCACCTCACCGTCCACCTCCACCCGGGCGTGGCGCTCGCTGGGCAGCACGTCGACCCGCTTCGAGGGGTCGCGGGCGTGCACGTGCACCTCGAGGGCCTCCTCGAACCACGAGACCTGCCCGTCCCACGCGAACGACCAGTGGCCGTCGAGCCCGGCCAGCGGCTCCGGCGGGTCGCGGAAGAGGTGGGCGGCCCGGGGGAAGACGGCGCTGCCCACCCGGACGTCGTGTTCCACGACCAGCCCGCGGGGATCGCCCTCCGACGGCTGGAACAGGTCGGCGCGGACGTCGTCGGGCGCGAAGCAGTAGGTGGGCAGCATCCCCGGCCCGTACCAGGCGAGCAGGAGGGCCCGCGTGCTGTCGGCCACCCACATGCCGCCGGCCCGGACCCGCACCCGCCGGGGCGTGGGCTCGACACGGGGCTCGGGGACGCGGAACTCCACGGGCGCCCCGTTCCCTACGTGGGGGCCTGCAGGCCCCGGCTCTGGACGTCGAGCACGTGGGCGAGCAGGCGGTCGAGGTCGGGCCAGGGGAAGTCGGGACGGGCGATGAGCAGGGAGGTGATGCCATGGACCGCCGACCACAGGCCGGTGGCCACCAGGAACGGGTCGCCGGGGGCGAGGGCGCCACTGTCGATGCCCCGGGCCACGTCCTCCACCAGGTGGCTGAAGGCGGTCAGCCCGGGGAGGTTGTCGAGCTCGCCGGGGTCGGAGTCGGCCACCCGCCGGGTCATGAACAGGATGCGGTAGTGCTCCGGGTTGTCCAGGCCGAAGCGCACGTAGGCCCGCCCCCGGGCCCACAGCGCCTCCAGCGGGTCGGCCACGCCGGCCACCGCCTCCTGCAGGTAGCGGTCGAAGTCGGCGAACCGGGCCTCGCACACCGCGTTGAAAAGCTCGGTCTTGTCGGCGAAGTGCAGGTAGATCGACGGCGGGGTGACGCCGGCGGCGTCGGCGATGGCCCGGACGGACACCGCCCCCTCGTCGCCGGTCTGGATGAGCAGCCGCTCGGCGGCGTCGAGGATCTCGGCCCGCAGCAGCTCGCCCTCGCCCCGCCGGGCCCGTGGGCGACGGGTAGAGGGGCTGCTCACGTCCCCACCTTCTCACGTGGGGCGACCTCCGTGACCGGGGCGGTCCCGTCGTGGCCCGCGCCACCCTCGGAGATGCCGTAGCGGGCGTGGAACCGGCGCAGTGGGGCCGGGGCCCACCAGTTGGCCCGGCCGGCCAGGCGCATGAAGGCGGGGACGAGGGCGGCTCGGATCAGGGTGGCGTCGAGGATGACGGCCAGGGCCAGGCCCAGCCCGAACAGCTTGATGAACGTGACGTGCGACGTGGCGAAGGCCAGGAAGACCACGGCCAGCAGGGCGGCGGCCGCAGTCACGATGCGGCCGGTGCGCTCCAGGCCCAGGGCCACCGACGACACGTTGTCGCCCGAGACGTCGTACTCCTCCTTGATGCGGGAGAGCAGGAAGACCTCGTAGTCCATGGAGAGGCCGAAGGCGATGCAGAACATGAGGATCGGCATGGTGGTGGCGATGGTGCCGGTGGCGGTGAAGTCGAGGACCCCCGACAGGTTGCCCTCCTGGAAGATCCAGACCATGGCGCCGAAGGTGGCGGAGAGGCTGAGCAGGTTCACGACGATGGCCTTGAGGGGCACCAGCAGGCCGCCGGTCATCAGGAACAGGGCGACGAACGTCACCAGGGCGATGAGGCCGCCGGCCAGCGGCATCCGGCCGAAGAGGGACTCCTTGGAGTCGACCAGCTCCGCCGACGCCCCGGCCACCTGGACGTCGAAGGGGGCGGGCACGCCGCGCACCGCCTCGACCAGGTCCTCGCCCGCCTCGGAGTAGGGCTCGACGGCGGGGACCACGGAGAACCACGTCCCCCGTTCGCCCGTGAACCGGGCCGACGCCTCGTTGGGCGGGGCCACCTGCTGCCCGCCGATGTACGAGCCGGTCAGGGCGTCGATCCGGGCCGCGCCCGGGGCGCGGGACAGGTCGGCGGCGTAGCGGTCGCCCGATCGACCTGGGCGTCGGCGGCGACCACCGACAGGGCGCTGGCCTCGTTGGAGGTGAAGCCGGTGCGGATGGCGTCCTGGACCTGGCGGCTGGAGGCGGTGGCGGGGAGGACCCGGTCGTCGGGCAGGCCGAAGGCGATGCGCAGGAACGGGGCGCCCAGGAACAGCAGCAGAAGGGTCACCGCCGCGGCCACGGGGAGGGGGCGGTGCATGACGGCCACGGCCACCCGGTGCCAGAAGCCGGTGCCCTCGGGCTTGGCCGGCCGGCGCCACAGCACCCACTTGTCCACCCGGTGGCCGAGGACGGCGAGCAGGGCGGGCAGGACGACCACCGCCCCCACCGCGGCCAGGGCCACCACGGCGATGCCGGCGTAGGCGAACGACCGCAGGAAGGTCAGGGGGAAGACGAGCATGGCGGCGAGGGAGACGGCCACCGTCACCGCGCTGAAGATGACCGTGCGCCCCGCCGTCCTCACGCAGCGCACGATGGCGTCGGGCGGGGCCAGCCCGGCCCGCAGCTCCTCCCGGTAGCGGGAGACCACGAACAGGCTGTAGTCGATGGCCAGGCCCATCCCCATGGCCGTGGTCAGGTTCAGGGCGTAGATGGAGACATCGGTGAAGGAGGCCAGGAGGCGCAGGACCAGGAACGTCCCGATCACGGCCAGGGCGCCGATTCCCAGGGGCAGGGAGGCGGCCACCACGCTGCCGAACACCACCACCAGCAGCACGAGGATGACGGGCAGGCTGATCAGCTCGGCCCGGACCAGATCCTTCTCGATCTGCTCGCTGACCTGCCGGAAGACCTCGGCGAACCCGCCCACGGCCACGGTGAGGGTGCCGTCGGTGCGGGTGTACTTGGGCGAGAGGACCTCCACCCGCTCCATGACCTCGTCCTCGTCGCCGTCGATGGTGGCCAGCACTAGGGCCTGGCGACCGTCGTTGCTCTTCAGCGGGGGCGGCGACCCGAGCGTCCAGTAGGAGAAGGACTGGGCGATGCCGGCCTCGGCGCCCAGCTCGGCGGTGAGCGCGGCACCGGCGGCGGCGGCCGCCGGGCTGTCGACCGAACCGTCCGCCGCAGTGACGAGGAGGACCAGGTTCGGGTTGCGGGCGCCGAAGGCGTGCTCCAGCACGTCCCGGGCCTCGGTGGACTCCGCGCCCGGGTCCTCGAACCCGCCGCCGGACAGGTGCTGGGCCACGCTGCCGCCCAGGGCACCGGCCACGATCATGGCCAGCACGCTCACCACCAGCACCGCCACCCGCCGGCGGACGACGAACCTGCCCAGAGACGAGAGCACCAGCGTTACCTCCGTTAGCTTAACGACGATAAGTTAACGGGAGTATGCTCGGCGCAGGCGAGGCCTGTCCAGAGAAAGGCAAAAAAAAAGGCCCCCGAAAAGGGGGCGGGCAGGGGCCTCGACTGGCGGAGGCCCCTGCCCGGGAGGGGGTTGTTCACACCGCGCTGCGGCGCAACGAGCTTCTACCCCGGCGCGAATCCGGTCCAAACCCGTCTGGGAAGATTTTTTTTCGAGGCTCTGCTGCGGGTAGGTCCCCGGTATGTTCCAGAGCGCGAGCAGGGACCAGGTCCGCCGGCTGGTGGACGCCGGGGCCCAGGTGGTGGAGGTCCTGGAGGACCGCCAGTACCTGGCCGCCCACCTTCCCGGGGCGGTCCACATCCCGGCCTGGGAGCTGACCCGGGCCCGGGCCGAGGCCGCGCTCGACCGCGACCGGCCGGTGGTCGTGTACTGCTTCGACACCCTCTGAGACCTGAGCCCCCGGGCAGCGTGCCTGCTCGACCGCTACGGCTTCGCCGAGGTGTACGACTACGTCGACGGCAAGGCCGACTGGATGGCCTACGGCCTGCCGGTGGAGGGCGACGACGGCCCCTTCCTCGGCTCCCAGGTGACCGACGTGGCCACCTGTGACGTCGACCTCACCGTGGGCGACGCCCGCTCCGCCCTGACCGGCGGCCAGGGCGAGCCACTCGTGCTCCTGGCCGAGGGGCTGGTGGTCGGCGAGGTCGACGAGGAGAGGCTGGCCGGCCACGGCGACGACGAACCCCTGCTGGACGTCCTGGACCCCGTGCCCACCACCGTCCGGCCCAGCGTGACCGTGCGGGCCCTGGCCGAGAAGGGCGGGGGCCGGCGGCTGGTGACCACGTCCGACGGCCGGCTCCTAGGGCAGGCGACGGTGGAGGCGGCCGAGGAGGACGGCCACGAGGGCCACGAGGGCCACGAGCACGGGGAGACGGAGCGGTACGAGAAGGAGCTGGCCGAGATCATGGCCGGCATCGAGGAGCGCTTCGGCGACCGGGAGCCGTCCGAGGACGAGCTGCGGGCCTTCCTGGGCGACCGCCTGGTGGCCGAGGGGCGGAGCCCGGAGGACGCCGACCGCTTCCTCGACCAGCTCGGCCGCGGCGACGAGGGGTGACGGCCGCGGCCGGCGTGGCCCGCGTCGGCTGTTCGGGCTGGGTCTACCGGCACTGGCGGGGGCCGGTGTACCCGCCCGAGCTGCCGGCCCGCCGGTGGTTCGAGCACTACGCCACCCTGTTCAACACGGTCGAGATCAACAACAGCTTCTACCGGCTGCCCACCGAGGCCGCGGCCGAGGGGTGGGCGGCCCAGGCCCCGCCCGGGTTCACCTACGCCCTCAAGCTGGGGCAGTTCGGGTCGCACCGCATGAAGCTCAAGGACGCCCGCTCGTGGCTGCCCAACCACCTCGACCGCGTGGCGCGCCTGGGCGCCTCCGCCGGCCCCACGCTCGTGCAGCTGCCGCCCCGGTGGAAGCGCAACGCCGAGCGCCTCGAGGAGTTCCTCACCGTGGCCCCGTCCACCGTGCGGTGGGCGGTCGAGCTGCGGGAGCCGTCGTGGCTCCATGACCAGGTCTACGACGTCCTCCACCGCCACGGCGCCGCCCTGTGCCTCCACGACCTGCTCGCCGGCCACCCCTGGGAGCTGACCACCGACTGGACCTACGTCCGCTTCCACGGCCCGAACGCCCTGGAGCGCAAGTACCAGGGCCGGTACGGCCCTGACGGCCTGTACTGGATGGCCGAGCGCCTGAGCGGCTGGCTGGGGCAGGGGTGCGACGTCTACGCCTACTTCAACAACGACGATTCCGGGTTCGCGGTGGAGGACGCCCGGTGGCTGGCCGGCCGCCTCGGCCACCAGCCCGCCGACATCCCGGGGAATCATTGAAGTCTCAAGTATGTTCAAATGGGACGACCGCCCGAAGGAGGCCGCCATGCCCGTGACCCGCCTCAACCACGCCGTCCTCTACGTGCGCGACGTCGAGCGCACCCGCGAGTTCTACGAGAACGTCCTCGGGTTCAGGACCCTGATCTGGGCGCCGGGCCAGGCCGCCTTCTTCCAGGCGCCCGGGTCTACCAACGACCACGACCTGGGCACCTTCCAGATCGGTTCGGGGGCCGGCCCCTCCACCGCCGGGCGCAGCACGGTCGGGCTCTACCAC
>JBOGIE010000090.1:0-9998 GCA_050742435.1 Acidimicrobiales bacterium
CCTAGTGGCGGGTGAGGTAGGCGTCGCGCAGGACGCTGGTCTCCAGCTCCATCTCCTCGAGCCGGTGCTTGACCACGTCGCCCAGGCTCACGATGCCGCACAGGATCCCGTCCTCCACCACGGGCAGGTGGCGGTTGCGGGTGCGGGTCATCTGGGCCATGACCAGTTGCAGCGAGTCGTCCGGCGAGCACAACGGCACACCACGCGACATCACCGCCACCACGCTCATGTCGAGCAGGTCACCGCCGTGGCGGGTGAGGCAGCGCACGATGTCCCGCTCGGAGAGCACCCCCTCCACCCTCGCCCCGTCGCGAGTGACCACCAGCGCACCGACGTTCTGCATGCGCATGCGGTGCACGGCCATCAGGACCTTGGCGTCCGGCCGGATGGTCTCGACGTGCCGGCCCTTGCGGTTGAGGATGTCGACGACCCTCATGCCGCCACCCTGGCGCCGACGACGGTGGTCAGCGGCAGCTCGAACGCCCGCTGGATCCGGTGCGGCAGGTCCTGGCGGAGCCACTTCGACAGCCCGGGCGGCAGGGTGGAGAGGATGATGTGGTCGAACGGGCCGGCGTGGAGCATGGCGTCCCTGACGGCATCCATCGGGCGCTCGTCGCCCACCTCCCCTTCGACCTCGGCCCCGAGGGCGCGGAAGCGCTCGAGGCCCTCGCGCAGCCGGTCGGCGGCCACGGCGCGGTTCCGGCCTTCGGTCCACACCGCCCGGCCCGGTACATGGGTGGCGGGGACCACCAGGTGGAAGCGGCACGGTCCTGCGGCGAGACACGCCTTGATCCGGTTGACCAGCGGATCGCCCAGCAGTGTCTGGTTGGCGACGACGAGATAGTGGCGCATAGCTGACCCCTCTCTCTCGCGGCCGATCGTACGCCTGCCATACCGGTACGTACAGTGTTCCGATTTCGCGCGAGCGGTGGTGACCTTCAGCCGCAGACCATGGTCGCCGGTGCCTCACCCCGGAGCGTCACCACCCGGCGCACGGCCTCGTCGAGCCTGGACTGGGGCAGGCGGCCGTCGTTGACCGCGGCCACGATGGCGTCACGCATGGCCGCGGCGCGGTCGGCCGGCGTGGCCAGCACCAGGTCGGCGCCGGCGATGACGGCCAGAACCGCGGCCTCGGGAAGGCTCCACTGGTCGAGGATGGCCGACATGCCCACCGCGTCGGTGACGGCCACGCCGTCGAAGCCCATCGACCGCAGCAGCCGGTAGGCGGCCGGCTCCAGGCTGGCCGGTCGGGAGCCGAGGGCCCGGAAGGTGACGTGGGACATCATCACCGCGGGGACGCCGGCGGCCAGGGAGGGCCGGAACCCGGCCTCGGCCAGCGCCTCGACCTCCGGCATCGACGCGTTGGACACCACCTCCCCGTCGTGGCTGTCGGCCAGCCCGCCCTGGCCCGGGAAGTGCTTGGCCGTCCCCGCCATCCCGGCCCGCCGCAGGCCCTCGACGAACGCCCCGGCCCGAGCGCCGGCCTCGGGGGGCGTGGCCGCGAAGGCCCGGTCGCCGATGGCCCCGCCCGCCGGCCCGCCCTCGGCGTCGACCACCGGGGCCAGGACCAGGTCGAACCCCAGCTCCCTCAGCGCCCGGCCCCGCTCGGCGGCCACGTCGGCGATCTCGGGCAGCGGCCGCTGCCCGAGGACGCGGGCCGAGGGCGTCGGCCCCAGGATGGGCCGCAGCCGTGACACCCGGCCGCCCTCCTCGTCCACGCTCACCAGCAGCTGGCGCGGCGCCCGCTGGCGCATCCCCTCGACCAGGGCCTTGACCTGGGCGGCGTCGACCACGTTGAGGCCCAGCAGGATCACCCCGCCCACGCCGAGGGCGGCCACCCGCGCCGCCAGGGGGGCGTCGGCCGTGGTGGCGTCGCCGATGCCCAATGCCAGGACCGCCGCCGCCCGCTCCTCCAGCGGCGCCGGCTGGCACGGTGCGGTGGAGGTCGTCGCCACCGGCGCGGCGGTGGCCGGGGCCGCGGTCGACGGCGCCTGGGACCCCGGAGCCCCCGCTCCCCCACCGCCCGCCGACCCGCACCCGGCCAGCACCAGCGCCACCGCCGCGGTGAGGGCGAGGCGGGTCCGGAGCCGGCGGCAGGTCCGCATCGCCCGCCAGGCTAGGGCGGAGACGTCAGGCCGGGCGGCGGTCGGAAAGGGTCTCGGTCGACTGGCGGAGCTGGTGGTGGCGGGCCAGGACCGAGTTGAGGTGGGACGCGCTGTCGCCGACGGTCGCCGCCCAGTCCTCGAGCGTGGCGGCGCCGGCCTCGCTGATCCGGTAGCGGCGGCGCACCGGGCCGGTCTCCGACTCCTCCCACCACGACTCCAGCAGCCGGTCGGCGTTCAGCGTGCGCAGGGCCCGGTAGACGCCGGCCGAGTCGATGTTGGCCAGGCCGAACTCGGGCAACCGCTCGACCAGGTCGTAGCCGTGGGTCGGGGACTCGGCGATCAGCAGCAGCAGGCACCCGTGCAGGTAGTTCCGGTTGTTCAGCATGCGGCCTCCTTTCCGGCGCCTCTTGTGAAACTTTTCACAAGCACGCTCGAAGATAGCAGCTCATGACCGGTAGCTGCGGAATACAGGTAGTGACACGCCCGATGGCAGGCGCGAGCCTGGCGCCGTTCACACAACTGGTGCGGGGGTGGCCACATGGGACGTCGTCGGCTGGTATCGCTGGTCGCGCTCGGCCTGGCGATGGGCATGGCCCTGGTGCCGTGGGGGCCGGCCGGGGCGCAGAGCGCGGAGGCCCCCGAGGTCGACGCGGCCGTGCAGGTCACGTCCGACCCGGGGGCGGGCCGGGGGCACGCCACACCCGTCCTGGCCCAGCACCCCGACGACCCGCTGACCCTGGTGCTGGCCGAGGGCGACGCCTACGCCTCGCGGTGCATGGTCCACGTCTCCCGCAACGGCGGTCTGAGCTGGGCCCCCGCCACCCAGCCCTCCACGCCGGCCGACTGGCCGGGCTGCGGGTTCGCCGTCACCGGGCCCCTCGCCGACCTGGCCTTCGCCGCCGACGGCACCCTGTACTACGCGTTCAGCGCCGTCCAGCCCTCGACCTACCAGCAGCGGATCTACCTGGCCCGGTCGTCGGACCTCGGCCTCACCTGGGAGACCACCGCCCTGCCCCGCATCGGCCCCAACCCGTCGCGGCGGGAGTTCGGCGCCGACTCCATGCCGTCGATCGTTGTCGACCGCAACAACCCCGGCCTGGTCTACGTCAGCTGGTGGTCCAACAACGGCATCTGGAACATGCCGGAGTCGATCACCGGCGCCAGCGCCTCGATCTGGTGCCGGCTCGTCGACAACCGGGCCCTGGCCCGCCCGTGGCTTGCCGTGTCCCGTGACGGGGGCAACACCTTCTCCGACCCGGTCGACATGGCCCCGGGCATCGGCCACTGCACCACCGAGCCGTACCTGACCCAGGGGGTCGACGGGTCGATCATGGCCGTCTTCGGCGAGGCCACCCGTACCCTGCAGGAGGGCCAGGCCCCGCCCGCCCACGTGTACTTCTCCGTCTCCCGGGACGAGGGCGAGACGTTCGTCGTCACGCCCGTCCACACCCAGTCGGCGCCGGCCGACGGGCGGTCGTCCACGTCGACGTCGGACTGGCTGAGCGCGCCGTCGCCCGGTGTCGACCCCGACACGGGCGACATCTACGTCGCCTGGGAGGAGATGGGCCAGGGCGTGCCCCGCATCCTGTTCTCGCGCTCCACCGACGACGGCGCCACCTGGAGCCAGCCGGTCAAGGTCAACGACGGCGACCCCAAGCGGGACTGGGACTTCGCCGACCAGATGCCGACCCTCGGCGTGGCCCCCGACGGGCGCATCGACGTGGTCTGGTACGACTACCGCAACGACCCCTCCTTCAAGGAGGGCGACACCCGCAACGGCTTCCAGGACGTCTACTACGCCTTCTCCACCGACGGCGGGGAGACGTGGTCGGAGAACCGCCGGCTCAACGACCGGGCCATCGACCGCCGGTTCGGCCCCCGGCGCACGGGCGGCATCTACGGCCCGCTGGGCCTGGTGTCCACCGAGGAGGTGGCCTACGTGGCGTGGGACGACACCCGCAACGGGAACGAGCAGAGCGGCAGCCAGGACATCTACTTCACCCGGGTCCGCTACGCACCTCCGCCCGAGGCGTTCGGAGGGGTGGCCGAGTCGGCCATGTCGCCCTGGGTGGCCGCCTTCCTCGGCGCCGCGGTGGCCGTGGCCGTCGGCGGGCTGGTCGTGATCACCGCGGCCCAGAACCTCCGGCGGGGCGGGCCGCCCGACGAGTCACCGGCGGGCACGCCCCCGGCGCCGGCCCGGGAGCCGTCCGTCACCTAACCTCGACCGGTCGTGGCCGCCACCCCCCGCCCCGACCGTCACCGGGGAGCCGGCCGGGCTGCGGTACTCGGTGACGACTTCCTAGGCTGGGACGCCATGAACTGCCCAGTCGACAACGAAGTCCTGCAGATGTCCGAGCGCAGCGGGGTCGAGGTGGACTACTGCCCCCGGTGCCGAGGCGTGTGGCTCGACCGCGGCGAGCTCGACAAGATCCTCGAGCGGGCCGAGCAGGAGTTCCGTCCCCGGGGCCGGGACGACGACGACGACGACGACCGTGACGACGACCGCCGCCGCTACGACTCCGACGACCGCCGGGACACCTACCGGGGCCCCGAGCGCCCCCACAAGAAGCGCCGGAAGAACTTCCTCTCCGAGATGCTGGAGTTCGGCGACTGACGGCCTGACGCTTGAGAGGGTCGACCGGCCCTTACGCGGCCCGGGCGCCGGCCCAGTGGGCGAGGACCGCCTCCAGTCCTTCGCTGGTGACCGGCTTGGCCACGTAGTCGTCCATCCCCGCGGCCAGGCACCGCTCACGGTCGCCCTCCATCACCCCCGCGGTCATGGCGATCACCGGCGTGTGGGCGGCGGCGTCGGTCCGGCGCCGGATGGCGGCCGTCGCCTCGTAGCCGTCCATCTCCGGCATCTGGCAGTCCATGAGGACGGCGGCGTACTGAGTCCGGCCCAGGGCGTCGAGAGCCTCCAACCCGTTGCCGGCCACGTCGGCCGGGTAGCCCAGCTTGCGCAGCATGGCCACGGCTACCAGCTGGTTCACCGCGTTGTCCTCGACCACGAGGATGCGCCCGCCCGAGCCCGAGGAGGCGACAGGGGGAACCGGCATCGGGGCGGCAGCCACCGTCTCGGCCGCCGGGCCCAGGGGCACGGAGCACCAGAAGGTGCTCCCCCGGCCCACCTCGCTGTCGACGCCCAGCTCCCCGCCCATGGCCGCCGCCAGGCGGCTGCAGATGGCCAGGCCGAGCCCCGTACCCCCGAACCGGCGGGTGGTCGACGCGTCGGCTTGGCGGAAAGGCTCGAAGATCCGCTGGCGGTCGACCTCGGCGATCCCGATGCCGGTGTCCTCCACCTCCACCCGGGCGGTCACGCCGCCGTCCGGCCCGGGCACGGCCGAGGCCCGCAGGGCGACCGAGCCCCTCTCGGTGAACTTCACCGCGTTGGCGGCCAGGTTGAGCACCACCTGGCGCAGCCGCCCGGGGTCGCCGCGCAGTCGGACGGGGAGGGCGGGGTCGCAGGAGACGGTCAGCTCTAGGCCCTTGCGGGCCGCGCCCTCGGCCACCAGGGCGGCGGCCTCGTCGACCACCTGGGCCACGCTGAAGTCGGTCAGCTCCAGATCGAGCTTGTCGGCCTCGATCTTCGAGAAGTCGAGGATGTCGTTGATGATGGCCAGCAGGGCCTCGCCCGCGCCCTGGACGCCTTCGGCGTACTGGCGCTGGCGGTCGTCCAGGTCGGTGTCGAGCAGCAGGCTGGTGAGGCCGATCACCCCGTTCATCGGCGTGCGGATCTCGTGGCTCATGGTGGCCAGGAACTCAGACTTCAACCGGGACGACTCCATGGCCGCGTCGCGGGCCCCGGCCAGCTCCTCCTCCAGCCGCTTGGCGTCGGTGATGTCGTGGAGGGTGCCGCGCATCAGCACCGGCGCGCCGTTCTCGTCGTGGACGACCTCCCGGCGGACCCGCAGCCAGGCGACCTCGCCCGAGGGCCGGATGATCCGGTACTCGGTCCGCCCCTCGTCGTCCTTGCCCTGCAAAGCCGAGCCGACCTGGCCGTCGACCAGGCTTCGGTCGTCGGGATGGATGCGAGCCAGGTAGCCCTCGTAGGTCGGGTCGAGCTCGTCCGGCTCCAGCCCGAAGATCCGGTACAGCTCGTCGGACCACGTCAGCCGGTTGGCCACCACGTCCCACTCCCAACTGCCGAGGTGGGCGACGCGCTGGGCCTCGGCCAGGCGCTGCTCCCGCCGCCGCTGCTCCTCGACCAGCCGGCACCGGGCCAGGGCCAGGTCGGTGACCACGCTGAACGAGCGCAGCAGGTCGAGCTCATCCTGGCCGAAGAACGGAGTCTGGGGACCGGTCCAGACCAGCAGGGTCCCGCACTCCAGCCGGATGCGGACCAGGTTCGGGTCGCCGGTGTCCCCGGCAGCCACGGCGGCGGCCTCGACCGCAGCCTCGGGCTGCACCCCGTGGGCGCCGATCACCTGGCCCTCGTGGTCCACCAGGGCCGCGCCCCGGCCCCCCAGCACGCCGGCGACGTGGGGCAGGAGGTGGCCGGTGATCTCGGCCGGGGTGGTGGCCGCCATCAGCTCGAGCTGGGCCGCCTTCAGGACGTCCTCCTCGGCCCGCCGCCACGCCCGGCGCAGGGCCGGTGGCGGGGCGAAGCCGCCCAGGAACAGCAGGCCGCTGCCGATGGCCAGGACCTGGACCACGGCCTTCACCACCGTGTCCCGTTCTCCGCTTTCCGCCGATCCGGCCACGATCAGGGTGAGGTTGAGCAGCACCGACCCGATGCTGAGGACCCACATCCGCCGGCGGGCCAGCGTCGGCTGCCCGCGGCCGCCCCGCCACAGGCGGACGGCGACCACGGTGGACAGCACGGTCCAGTGGAGGAGGAAGAGCCCGATGTAGAGCCCGAACCACCCCGGGCGGGCCTGGTCGTCAGGGATCCGGGGCAGGACCAGCGTGACCAGGGCCACCAGGGCGGTGAGGGCCACCGCCATCCGGTCGGTGGCCGGCCGGCGGGCCTCGAACGTGGCCGCGAACCGGTACAGGAAGTACGGGAAGAGCAGGAGGACGACGAGGAGGAGCTTCTCCACCCACAGCACCGGCCCGCTGGCGACCTCGCCCGGGAGCAGCAGGCTGGCGCCGACGATCGCCGCCAGGCTCCCGAACATGGCCGCCACCCACGAAGAACCGGCGGCGCGGGTCCGCCGCCAGTGGACGAGCGCGGCGAGGGCCAGACCACCGAACACGAGGTCGTTCAGGTAGCGGGTCACCTCCACCAGCTGGTGCACGAGTCGCCCACCTCCCCTGTCCCCCGTACCGAGCGCGCCGGCGTCCTCGGAAGTATCGGCAGGTAGACCCCCCCGCTTAACCCTCGCGCCGGATCAGCGGTAGCCGTCGACGTTGGCCGGGAGGTCGGGGTCCTGCACCTCGACCATGTAGCGCCAGGCGTCCGGCTGGCTGCCGTCGACGTCGGTGAAGCCGTAGACGCGGGCCAGCTCGCCCGAGGAGGTCGACCGGCCGTTCCACCGGGCCACGTCCGGGTCGGCGGCCAGGGCGGCCACCGCCCGCCCGACGAAGAGCGGCGTCTCCGATATGGCGAAGTGGGGCACGGCCTTGGTGGCGTCCCGCCAGTTGGCCTCGGTGACCTGAAACGCGTCGAGCATCATCTCCGACCGCAGCCAGCCCGGGGTCAGGGCCAGGGCGGTGGCGCCCCGGGGGCCCACCTCGTGGGCGAGGTCGTGACCCAGGCGCAGCACCGACCACTTGGCCAGGTCGTAGAAGGTCGACAGACGGTAGTTGGCGGAGTTGTACGCCAGCGTCCCGTCGGTCACCTCCACGACCAGCCCGCCCGGCCGGCGCAGGAGCAGGGGCACGGCGTGGTGGCTGGTGATGATGTGGGTGTCGATGGCCAGGCGGAGGAGCCGGAAGCCCTTGTCGAGGTCCTGCTCCCAGATCGGCAGGTGCCACTGGGCCAGCTGCTCGCCACCCCACACGTCGTTGACCAGCACGTCGAGCCGGCCCTGTTCGGCGTCGATCCGGGCGACGAGCGCCGCCACCTGGTCCGAGTCGAGGTGGTCGACCGGCACGGCGATGCCCACGCCCCCCGCCGCGCTCACCCGATCAGCCGTCTCCTCGATCGTCTCGGGACGGTCGTACTCCGACCGCTGGGCGCGGGTGGTCCGTCCGGTGGCGTAGACCGTCGCCCCCTCCTCCCCCAGGGCCACGGCGATGCCCCGCCCGGCCCCCCGGGTGGCGCCGGCCACCAGCGCCACCCTTCCTTCCAGCCGCCCCATGGCCGACAGTCTGGCCGACGGGCCGGCCCGGGCGGGCTCAGCCCGCGCCCTCCTCGTTCTTCCTGGGCCGCCACCGCCAACTCCCGACACCCACGACCTCGTCGAGGACCCCGGCCAAGTCGACGTCGGCGGCGGCCAGAACCACGCTCGCCTCCTCGTCGTCCGGGTCGGAGCCGAGGCCCCAGTGCAACGCGGGATCCCTGGCCCGCAAGGCCCAGTTGACGTCGTTGACACGGTCCTTCGGGAAGACCGCGGCCTGGGTCTTGGGCGGAGGCAGCTGCGGTGGCGGTCGCCGAGGGAGTGGCACACCGCGCTCCGCCAGCGCGTCCACGACGGCTTCCCGGGTCGTGCCCGCCGACGCCAGAAGGTCGGCGAACCACCGATGGACCGGCTGCCAGAGGAGGGCCAACAGGACGAGCTCGGGATCGCCGGCGCCCCCGCCCAGCGTTGCCGCGAACCCCTCCGCCCGTCCCGCCGTCTCGTGCCACAACGGATCGGCGGTCGCCCCGCCCCCCGGCGACGTGTCGCCCCGGCGGCGCCGGTACTGCCGGGCGGCGGCCGCCTCCACCCGCTCCTTGTCGACCCCGTTGGCGACCAGGACTTCCTGGGCGACAGAGGGATGTTCCCGATCCAGCAGGGCGAGGAGGACGTGGGCCGGTCCAGCCGACGGATGCCCCAGCCGGATCGCTTCCCGCAATGCCCGGTGCATCACCTCCGACATCGGCCGATCGTACCTATGACCCCCGGGTCGGCGACCAGGGAGAGCCGCCCGCCGGGCGGTCCGGGGGCGCCAGACGTGATCGAGGGCCGACGGGTCAGTGCACGCCGGCGACGTACCGGCCGAGCACGTAGTCCCACCCCGGGACGTAGCTTTCCCGGACGGACGTGCCGGCGGGGTGCTGCTCCCATCCCCCGTGCACCAGCTCCACCCGCGTCCTCCCGTGGTCCGCAGCGGTGAACGTCACCTCGACCAGCGTGGCGTGGGACTCCGGCTCGCCGGGATGCCAGGTGAAGGCCAGGCGGGTGCCCGGCTCCCAGGCGCTGACCGTGCCCCACACGTGGCGGCTGCCGTCGGCCGCGGTCTCGACGATGTGGCCTCCCGCCCCCGGCTCCACCTCTACTCGGACGGCGTCCTCCCGGGACACGGAGTGGGTCGAGAGGGGCCACCAGGCCGACATCTCGCCGGCGAACATGCGGAAGGCCTCTTCGGGACGGCACGGCACGGTCACCGCCTTCCGGACCGGCGGGATCTCGAGGCGGGCGGCGTCGCTCATGGTCGACCCTCTCCTTTCTGGGCGTGCACGTAGTCGCTGAAGCTCTGCAGTGGCGCGTCCCAGAACCCGTCCAGCCAGGCCCGCAGGGCGAGGAGCCCGGCCAGGTTGAGGCGGTAGACGTTCCGGGTGCCGTGGGTGTCGAACTCGACCAGCTCGCTGCTCCTGAGCACCCGTAGGTGTTGGGACACCGCCGGGCGGCTGACCGGCAGACCGGCGGCGATCTCCCCCACCGACGCCGCTCCTTCCCGCAGCCGGGCGACGATGTCGCGCCGGGTCGGATCGCCCAGCGCGTCCAGCACCGATTGGTAAGCCACCACGAACGGTAAGTTACGGCGAACCAGGCACCGAGGTCAAGCCCCCTTCCAAGTCGCCGTCGA
>JBOGIE010000091.1:0-9983 GCA_050742435.1 Acidimicrobiales bacterium
GCGGGCCAGGCCGTGGTCGAGTGCGACGACATGTGGGCCGACGTCCCGCCCGTCTTCTTGCACAACGACGTGTACAACGGCGGTCCCTCCCCCGTCGTGGGCTGCGGTGCCGGCGGAGGGCCCGGTGCGATCTCCACCGATCCTCGCTTCGTCGACCCCGATGCCGGTGACTTCCGGCTGGCCAAGGGCTCGCCGGCCATCGACGCCGGTGATGGGTCCGTTCCCCTGCTGGCGGCCGCCGACGTGAGCGGGTCACCCCGCGTGGTGGACGGGGACGGCGATGGGGAGGCGAGGGTGGACATGGGCGCCTACGAGGCCCAGATCCCCGTCCCGGAACGGGGCGCCGGCTTCCGTCCCCTCACGCCCTCCCGCATCCTCGACACCCGCGACGGCACGGGTGGGTTCGGCGCCGCCGTGGGGCCGGGCACGACGATCGCCGTCCCCGTGCTCGGCCGCGGTGGTGTGCCCGCGACCGGGGTATCGGCGGTCGTGCTCAACGTCACCGCCACCCAGCCCACCGCGGTCAGCTACCTCACCGTGTTCCCGAGCGGCACGGCGCGCCCGCTGGCGTCGAACCTGAACGTCGTCCCCGGACAGACGGTGCCGAACCTGGTGACCGCCAAGGTGGGCGCCGACGGCAAGGTGGCGCTCTACAACGACGCAGGCGCGACGCACGTGGTCATGGACGTGGTCGGCTGGTTCGGCACTCCCGGGTCCAGCGGCGGCACCCGCCTCAACCCCCTCCCGCCCGGACGCGTGCTCGACACCCGCACCGGGACCGGCGGCTTCATCGCTCCGGTGGCGGGCGGGTCCTCGATCTCGGTCCCGGTGACGGGCGTGGGCGGCGTTCCCGCCACGGGCGTGTCGGCCGTCGTCCTCAATGCCACGGCGACCCAGCCCACGGCGGTGAGCTTCCTCACCGTGTTCCCGAGCGGCGCCCCCCGCCCGCTGGCGTCGAACCTCAACGTCCTGGCCAACCAGACCGTGCCCAACCTGGTCCTCGCCAAGGTCGGCCCGGATGGGAAGGTGGCCGTCTACAACAACGCGGGCACGACGCACGTCGTGCTCGACGTGGTCGGCTGGTTCGGCGCCGAGGGAGTCGCGGCCGGCGACCGCTACATCCCCCTGCCGCCTGCTCGCATCCTCGACACCCGCACGGGGGGCGCCCCGGTCGGTCCCGGCGCGACCGTCCCGGCGGCCGTGACCGGCGTCGGCGGCGTCCCGGCGAGCGGCGTCTCGGCGGTGGTGCTCAACGTGACCGTCACCCAGCCGACGGCCGAGGGCTACCTGACCGTGTACCCGAGCGGCATGGCCCGGCCGGTGGCGTCGAACCTGAACTTCCTTCCCGGCCAGACCGTCCCCAACCTGGTCGTGGCCAAGGTGGGCGCCGATGGCAAGGTGGCGCTGTACAACAACCTGGGCACCAGCCACGTGGTCCTCGACGTGGTGGGCTGGTACTCGACCCCGTAAGGGTCAGGAGATCCAGCCGGCCACGTCGACGACGATGTGGGCCTCGCTCGACGTGTACACGGTCACGCCGCCGCCGAGGCCCAGCTGCACCACCACCAGGTTGGGCCGGGTCTCCCCGGCGGCGAAGTTGAGGTCCGAGGCCAGGGGCCTGGGGATGGCGGAGGGTGAGATGGTGAGGTGGCCGGGGGCGGTGGGCTGGGTGACGGTGACGTTGAGGACGGCGGCGCGCACACCCGTGGCCGGCACCCCTCCCCGCCCGGCGACCTGGACGTCGATGCTGCCCCCGGCGGCGATGCGGAAGGGGAACTCGGCCGTCCGGGTGTCGTGGACGCGGACGGGCACGAGCGGCGTGTAGATGCCCGCCGTCCCGGCCGTCGTGGCGTCGGTGTACCAGCCGTTCACGTCGACGACCACGTCGGTCCCGCCGGCGTTGTTGTAGATCGTCACCCGGCCCCCTGCCCCCACCTTCACCACGATCCGGTTCGACACCGCGTCGAGGCCGTCCGGGAGCGCCGTCTCCGTCGTCCGGCCGGGGGCGGCCACGGCCTCACCAGGAGCGACGAAGACCGTCGTGGCCGCCATCAGGGAGACGGCGACAAGGGCTGGGAGGATGGGTCGAAGTCGCAAGGGTGTCGGTCCTCTCTGCGGCGCCAGGCAGGTGTGGGACCGCCGCCACCCGTGTGTGTCGACGCCGTCGAAGGTGACCTTGAGCCTGGCGTCAGCGGGGCGGGACCCGCACGACCACGACGGCCATGTCGTCGGCTGGCTGGCCGGCGACGAACCGGCGGGCGGCCTGCTCGACCGCGCCGGCGATCTCCTCGGCGGTGAGGCCGGCGACCCCGGCCAGCGTCTCCTCGAGACCGCTCTCGCCGAAGAAGCTGGTGCCGTGGTGTCGCTCGGTGATCCCGTCGGTGTAGAGCACGAGGGCGTCGCCGGGGCCCATCTCGTAGTGCTCGTCGACCACGTCCGGAACGTCCACGACCCCGAGGAGGCTGCCCGGCCGGCCGGCCTGGCAGACGGAGCCGTCGCTGCGGAGGATGTAGGGGAGGGGATGGCCGCCGAGGGCCAGCGTGACCGCCGCCCCGCACCGCGTGAGGCGGACGCGGGTCAGGCAGACCGTGCAGAACCTCGGGTCGGCGTCGGGCACCGGGCCGTGGCCGACACCGAGGAGGACGTCGTTCAGGTGGGTCAGGACGGTGGACGGCGAGTCGTGCTCGAGGGCGGACGACCGCACGGTGTGGCGGGCCAGCCCGGTGACGGTGGCGGCCTCGACCCCTTGGCCGCAGACGTCGCCCACGACGACCGCCCAGGCGTCGGGCGCCACGGAGAAGACGTCGTAGAAGTCGCCGCCCACCACCGCGCCCTCCTCGGCGGCCACGTAGCGGGTGCCGACCTCCAGCCCGGGGATGGCGGGCGGTAGCGACGGCAGCAGGCTGGCCTGCAGGGTCTGGGCCACCCGGCGCATGTCCTCGTGCATGGAGGCGCTCTCCAGACCCATGGCCACTCGCGACGCCATGTCCTCCGCCAGGATCCGGTCGTCAGGTCCGTAGCGGCGACCCGACGCGGTGGTGGTGATGAGGGTGACAGCGCCCAGGACCGCGTCGAGCCCCACCAGGGGCACGGCCAGATAGGACACCGGCTGGATCCGGCGGGCGACGTCGAGGTGGGAGTCGCCCGTGGAGATGGACTGCAGCCGCTCGTCGGTGATCTCGGCGCACAGCTGGGTCTGCCGGAGGCGGATGGCCACTGCCGCCGGGAGGCGGCTCTGGGGGTCGGCCGGGGAGAGCCGACGCAGGGCGTCGGCCGCCCGCTGCAGCGCCGGGTCGCGGCCCACCGCCGCCACCCGGGAGAGCGAACCGTCCCGTTCCACCAGGTCGACCAGGCACACGTCGCACATGGCACGGACGGCGTGGCGGGCGAGCTCCTGAAGCCGCTCCTCCCGCCCCAGGGGAGACGCAAGGGTGGTGCTCACGTCGAGGAGAAAGCGCAGCTGGGCCGCCGCCGTCTCGGCCTCCTCGTGAGCCCGGCGCTCGGCCCGGTAGAGCACGGCGTTGTCGACCGCCTGGGCCACCCGCGTGCCCAGCTGGGCGGCCAGGCTGCGGTCGGCGTCGGAGAAGGCGCCCGGCGACCGGCGTCCGAACGCCAGCATGCCCAGCGTGCGGTTCCGGGCCTCCAGCGGCACGACGAGGACGGCGCCCCGGCCGGCGTCGCCCGGAGCCGGCGCCTCGGGGCCGGCCGGGAGCGGCAGGGACTCCAGCAGCGCGGCGGACTCCGCGTCGACGGAGGCGGCGGCGACGCGCCACGCCGCGCCGGCCTTCTCTCCGTCGTCGGGGCCCACGAGGTCGAGCACGCAGCAGTCGCCCAGGAGGGGGACGGCCATGCGGGCCACCTCGGGAAGGGTGGCCTCGTACTCCATGGAGCCGGCCAGGACGATGGACGCGTCGGCCAGCAGGCCGAGCCGGGCCTGGGCCTCCTCCGCCGCCAGCCGGGCCTCGGCCTCGGCGGTGGACGACCAGGCCCGGTCCAGGGCCTGGGCGCACTGGGCCACCACCGCGGCCGTGAACTCCATCTGGGCGGGGTCGAAGGGCTGGGGCTCGCCGAAGGACAGGCCCACGGCACCGACCACCCGGTTCTCGACAGAGAGGGGGAAGGCGGCGATGGCGGCGTGCCCGCCACGGTCCGCCAGCGGGACCAGGGCGGCGTAACGGCCGGGCAGGTGGTGGAGGTCCGGGAGCACCACCGGCTGGCCGGTGCGCGCCGCCTCGGCCAGCGGTACGGGTGCAGCCACGTCGATGCGCCGGAACTCCTCGAGCAGCTGGGCGGGGTAACCATCGGCTCGGGCCACGTCGAGCGCGTCCCCGCCCGGGTCGAGGACGGCCACCGATCCGGCCGACGCGTCCACGGCCCGCACGCCGTCGCCCACCATGATCTCGAGCACCTCCTCCTGCGTCCCGGCCCCGGCCAACGCGGCGGTCACCGCCTGCAGGCGGGTCACCCGGTCGAGCAGGACCCGCCGCTCCTGCTCGGCGACCTTGCGCTCGGTGATGTCGATTGCGATGCCGCGGATGCCGGCCACCCGCCCCGACTCGTCGGTGTAGGTGTGGCCCCGCCGCTCGAACCACCGCACGGTGCCGTCGGCCCGCACCAGCCGGTGCTCCAACAGGTACTCGCCGCCCTCGGCCGCCACCCGGGCCACCTCGTCGAGCAGGCGCCGGCGGTCGTCGGGGTGGATGAGCGCGGCCCACTCGTCGACGCTCGCCGCCGCGCCGGGCGGCAGGCCGTACAGGTCCTCGAGGTTGGGGTCCCTCCTGACCCGCCCGGTGGCCATGTCGAGGTCGAAGCTGCCCATGCGGCCGGCGGCCATCGCCGCCGCCAGCTGCCGGCGGCTCTCCTGCAGGGCGTCCTCGGCCTCCCGGCGCTCGGTCAGGTCCAACCCGCCGCCGATGAAGCCGGCGAACGCCCCCTCCTCGTGGAGCGGGACGCCGCGCACGAGGATCCAGCGCCAGGCCCCGTCGGCCCGGCGCAGGCGGTACTCCATCTCAAAGGGCTCCCGCCGCTCGAGGGCACCGCGGAAGTCGGCCAGGCAGCGGTCGAGGTCGTCGGGGTGGACGCTCTCCGTCCAGCCGTCACCCAGCTCCCGCTCGAGGGGGCGGCCGGTGAACTCGGTCCAGTGCCGGTTGAGGAACGTGCAACCACCGTCGGTCCCCGTCGTCCAGATGAGGGCGGGCACCGAGTCGGCCATGGCGCGAAAGCCAGCCTGCAGACCGCAGTGCTCCATCACCCTCCCCCCGATCCCTCCGCCCCAAGTATCGCAGTTCGCCGCGGGGCGGGCGAGGTGCCGGGACCGGCGCCCGCCTCAGTCGTCGGTCGGTCGGGCCCGCAGGCGCTTGGTCTCCGACCGCCGGCGCTTCTCGTCGACCCGTGCCCGCTTGGCTGCCGGCCGCGGGCGGGTCGGCACCCGGGGCGTCTCGACATGCAGGCCGGCGGCCAGGCGGGCGGCCAGCCGCTCCAGGGCCAGGTCGCGGTTGCGGGCCTGCGAACGCTCGTCGGACGCCACCACCCGCACCACCGGGCCCAGCCGCTCCAGCAGGCGGGCCCGCTGGCGGGGGCCCAGCGACGGCGAGTTGGCCACGTCGAAGCGGACCTCGGCCCGGGTGTTGGCCGTGTTGGCGTGCTGGCCGCCCGGGCCGCCCGAGGCGCTGAACCGCCACTCCAGCTCCTCCAGCGGGATCCGGCAGCTCCGGGTCACGGTCAGATGACCGCTGGTCGGTCGGTTGGCGGCGTCGGGCACAGGTCGACGGTACCGGGCTGGTACCATCGTCCCAGCGCTTCGGCGAGTGCCCAGGCGCGTCCAAGAGTCCCACCGAATCCGAGGTAGCACTTCAGCAATGCCCGACAAGACCGCCACCATCGGCGAGTACCGGCTGCACGACACAGACACGGGATCTCCCGAGGTCCAGGTGGCGCTCCTCACCGAGCGCATCAACCACCTCACCGAGCATCTCAAGACGCACAAGAAGGACCACCACAGCCGGCGGGGCCTGCTCATGCTCGTCGGCCGTCGCCGGCGCCTGCTGGACTACGTGCGGGCCAACGACGTCGAGCGGTACCGGGCGCTGATCGCCCGCCTCGGCCTCAGGCGGTAACACGCTTTCCGCGAGCGGCCTCCGGGCCGTTCGTCCCATACCACCAGCGAAGAGTGGCGCCAGGGTCAGCTGCCAGTCGCCAGCTCCCCGGGCCGTGACCGCCCGGGTGGCCGACAACTGGGAACTGGCCGTCGCCGCTCCGGTCTGAAACAGACAAAGGAGCAATCTCCATGACGGAACCCGTTTCCGTATCAGCCGCTATTTCCGGCACCGACAAGACCATGACCCTCGAGGGCGGCAAGCTGGCCCAGCTGGCCAACGGCTCGGTGGTCGCCCGCCTGGGCGACACCCTCGTCCTCGTCACCGCGACCGCCTCCAAGGGCGTCCGCGAGGGCGTCGACTTCTTTCCCCTCACCGTCGACGTCGAGGAGCGGATGTACGCGGCCGGCAAGATCCCGGGCTCGTTCTTCCGCCGGGAGGGCCGGGCCACCGACCAGGCCATCCTCACCTGCCGCCTGATCGACCGCCCCCTGCGCCCGTCCTTCCCCGAGGGCTTCCGCAACGAGGTCCACGTGGTGGCCACGGTCCTGGGCGCGGACCAGGAGAACCCCCACGACGTCCTGGCCATCAACGGCGCCTCGGCCGCCCTCATGCTCTCCGGCATCCCCTTCGAGGGCCCCATCGGCGCCGTGCGGATGGCCTTCAACACCGACGGCGACTGGGTGCCCCACCCCACCTATCAGGAGGGCGACGAGTCCACCTTCGAGCTGGTGGTTGCCGGCCGGGCGCTCGACGCCGATGCTGACGGAAACTCGGACGTCGCGGTGATGATGGTCGAGGCGGGCGGCACCGAGGACGCCTGGCGCTACTACGAAGAGGGGGCACCGAAGGTGACCGAGGAGGTCATCGCCGCCGGGCTGGAGGCCGCCAAGGGCCCCATCAAGGAGTCCATCGAGCTCCAGCGCCAGCTGGTCGAGCAGTTGGGCGCCAAGCCGCCCATGGCCTTCGAGACCCAGGTCGACTACGACGACGACGTCTGGCAGCGGGTGGTCGAGGTCGGTACCGGCCCGGTGGCCGAGGCGTCGAAGATCGTCTCCAAGGCAGACCGCAACGCGGCCACCGACGAGGCGACCACGGCGATCCTCGCCGAGCTGGGCGCCGAGTTCGAGGGTCGCGAGAAGCAGGTCAAGGCCGCGGTCCGGGCCCTGCAGAAGAAGATCGTGCGCAAGCGCATCGTCGAGGAGGGCGCCCGCATCGACGGTCGGGGCCCCACCGACATCCGGCCCCTCTCGGCCGAGGTCGGCCTCATCCCCACCGCCCACGGGTCGGGCCTCTTCCAGCGGGGCGAGACGCAGGTGCTCACCGTCGCCACCCTGGGCATGCCCCGCATGGAGCAGATGCTCGACACCATCGGCATCGACGACACCAAGCGCTACATGCACCACTACAACATGGCCCCCTTCGCCACCGGCGAGACCGGGTTCATGCGTGGCCCGAAGCGCCGGGAGATCGGCCACGGCCTGCTGGCCGAGCGGGCCCTGCTCCCCGTCGTGCCCCCCGTCGACGAGTTCCCGTACACGCTGCGGGCCGTGTCGGACTGCATGTCGTCCAACGGCTCGACCTCGATGGCCTCGGTCTGCGGCTCGACCCTGTCGCTCATGGACGCCGGCGTGCCGATCAAGGCACCGGTCGCCGGCATCGCCATGGGCCTGGTCTTCGCCGAGGGCAAGTACACGACCCTCACCGACATCCTGGGCGCCGAGGACGCGTTCGGCGACATGGACTTCAAGGTGGCCGGCACCGCCGACTTCGTCACCGCCCTCCAGCTCGACACCAAGATCGACGGCATCCCGGCCGACGTGCTGGCGTCGGCCCTGCAGCAGGCACGCGAGGCCCGCCACCAGGTCCTGGCCGTGATGGCCCAGGCCATCGCCGAGCCCCGGGCCGAGGTGCGGGAGACGGCGCCGAAGATCGTCAGCTTCGAGATCCCCATGGACAAGATCGGCGAGGTCATCGGGCCCAAGGGCAAGGTCATCAACACCATCCAGCAGGAGACCGGCGCCGACATCAACGTCGACGACGACGGGGTGGTCGGCACCGTCACCATCGGCTCCAAGGACGGGGCCCAGGTCACCGAGGCCCGCAAGCGCATCGAGCAGATCCTCGACCCGCCGCGGGCCAACGTGGGCGACGTCTACACCGGCAAGGTGGTCAACATCACCAAGTTCGGGGCCTTCGTGAACATCCTCCCCGGCCGGGACGGCCTCCTCCACATCTCCAAGCTCGGCCGCGGCAAGCGGGTCGAGCGGGTTGAGGACGTGGTGTCGCTGGGCTCGGACATCACCGTGCGGGTGGACGACATCGACCCCCAGGGAAAGGTTGCGCTGTCGCCTGTCGGCGACGACGCCACGAACGGCTCGGACGGGCCTGCGGCCCGGCGGTCCTCCGGTTCCGACGAAACGAGCCCTTCGGGCGTTTCGTCGGCGTCCGGCTCGTCGGCGGCCGCTGACGACTCCCGCGAGTTCGTGAGCTTCGAGGACCAGTTCGAGTCGCAGGTGAAGGAGAAGTTCGGCGACCTGGGGCCGGCGGAGCCGGCCGGGCGCCCGCAGGGCGCTGGAGGAGGGGGCGACAGCCCCCGACGGAACCGGGACCGCGACCGGCGCCGGAGCCGCTGATGATCCGAGCCACTCGGCTCGACAACGGAATGCAGGTGGTCACCGAGGCCATGCCGGACGCCCACTCGGTGACCATCGGCTTCTGGGTGGACGCCGGGGGCCGGGACGAGACCCCGGCCGAGGCGGGGGCGTCGCACTTCCTGGAGCACCTGCTTTTCAAGGGCACCGAGGAGCGCAGCGCCCACTCCATCGCCGAGGACATCGAGGCCGTCGGGGGCGACATGAACGCCTTCACCACCAAGGAGTACACCGCCTTCTACACCCGCCTGATCGACGAGGACCTCGAGCTGGGCCTCGACATCCTCTCCGACATCATGTGGGCCCCGGCCTTCCGGCCCGAGGAGATCGACGCCGAGCGCCAGGTCATCCTCGAAGAGATCAACATGCACGAGGACGAGCCGTCCGACCTCGTCCACGAGCTGGTCCACGAGGCCCTCTACCCCGGCCACCCGCTGGGGCGGGAGGTCCTGGGCGACCGGTCGACGATCACGGCCATGACCCGCGACCAGATCGACCACTACTTCACCACCCGCTACAAGCCGCCCAGCATCGTGGTGGCCGCGGCCGGCAATCTTGACCACGACCAGGTGGTCGCCGGGATCGAGCGCCGGTTCCGGGGCCGGCCGGGCGCCGCCCCGGCCCGGGAGCGCCCGCCGCTGCAACCGGTGCGGCCCATCGTCGTCCAGCACCGTCCCACCGAGCAGGCCCACATCGTGGTCGGCATGCGGGCCCTCGACCGCCACGACGACGACCGCTTCGCCTTCTCGATCCTCAACCAGATCCTGGGCGGGGGCATGTCGAGCCGGCTGTTCCAGGAGATCCGGGAGAAGCGGGGCCTGGTCTACTCCGTCTTCTCTTACCGTGCCGCCTACGTGGAGAGCGGGGTCCTGGCCGTCTACGCCGGTACCGCCCCAAGCCGGGCGCGCCAGGTGCTCGGGCTCATCGACGACGAGCTCGACCGGCTGGCCGGCGAGCACGTCACCGACCGGGAGCTGGCCGTGGCCAAGGGCCACATCAAGGGGTCCCTGGCCCTGTCACTGGAGGACTCGGCCGGGCGCATGAACCGGATCGGCCGCAGCTACCTCATCCACGGCGACGTCCTGCCCTTCGACGAGCTCGTCGCCCGCACCGAGGCCGTCACCCACGACGACCTCCGCCGGGTGGCCGAGCGGGTCCTCGGCAACGAGCGCGTCCTGGCCGTGGTCGGCCCGTTCAGCGAGGACGACTTCGCCGAACGCGTGGCCTGACCGGT
>JBOGIE010000092.1:0-9976 GCA_050742435.1 Acidimicrobiales bacterium
GTGGTGGCCGCCGTGCTGCTGCGGGTGCTCCGCCACGCCCGGCTCGCCGTGCAGGCCAGCATCGCCGCCCTCGCCCCCGTGCTGGCCGTGACTGTCGCCCTGCTGGGGACGGCCACCACCATGTTCATCTCCGCCCACGACCTGCGGGCCCTGCTGGTCGTCACCGTGGCCGCAGGGACGGTCGGGCTGGTCACCGCCCTGGCCCTGGGCGAACGGGTGGCCGCGGCCAGCCAGAGCCTGGGCGACCTGGCCTCGACCATCGGCGACGACGGGAAGCCGCCGACCGGAGGGGCCACCCTGGCTCGCGGCCCCGTGGGGCCGAGCGAGCTGGTACGGCTGCGGGTCGAACTGGAGGCGGCGCTGGCCCGGCTGGCCGAGTCACGGGAGCAGGCGGCGGCGGCCGAGGACAGCCGCCGCCAGCTGGTGGCCTGGGTGTCGCACGACCTGCGCACGCCCCTGGCCGGCATCCGGGCCATGGTGGAGGCGCTGGAGGACGGGGTGGTCGCCGACGAGGAGACCGTCGCCCGCTACTACCGGACCATGGGCCGGGAGACCGACCGCCTGGCCGGCCTGGTCGACGACCTGTTCGAGCTGTCGCGGATCCAGGCGGGCGCGGTGCGGCTCGACCTCGAGCACATCGCCCTGGACGAGCTGGTGTCGGACGCGGTGGCCGGGGTGTCCATGGCCGCCGGCGCCAAGGGGGTGCAGCTCCGGGGCGAGGTGGCGTCGCCGCCTCCGGTCGTGGAGCTGTCGATCCCCGAGATGGCGCGGGTGGTCCGCAACCTCCTCGACAACGCCATCCGCCACACCCCCCGGGGTGGCACCGTACGGGTCGAGGCCAGACTGGACCACGATCGCCGCACTGCCCTCGTCTCCGTCCGGGACAGCTGCGGCGGCATCCCCGCCCCCGACCTGCCCCGGGTCTTCGAGCTGGCCTACCGGGGCGACGCCGCCCGCACGCCGGGGGACGGCGGCGCCGGCCTCGGGCTGGCCGTCGCCCGGGGGCTGGTGGAGGCCCACCGGGGCGAGATCAGCGTCCGCAACGAGGGGCAGGGCTGCCGCTTCACCATCCGCCTGCCGCTCGCCGCGTCATGAGGGTCCTGGTCACCGGCGGGGCGGGGTTCATCGGCTCGCACGTGGTCGACCGGCTGCTGGCCGGCGGGGCCGCCGTGCGGGTGGTCGACCGGCGGCCCGGCCATGTCGACCCTGCCGCCGAGGTGATAGCCGCCGACCTGGCCGAACCGGGTGTGGCCGAGGTCGCGGTGGCCGGCGTCGACGCGGTGTGCCACCAGGCGGCCAAGGTCGGCCTGGGCGTCGACTTCGGCGACGTGGGCGGTTACGTGGTCGACAACGACCTGGGCACCGCCCGCCTGCTCGAAGCCCTGTGGCGACGGTCGTTCGCCGGCCGCCTGGTCCTGGCCAGCAGCATGGTGGTCTACGGGGAGGGCCGGTACCGGTGCGCCGAGCACGGCGACGTGCGACCCGGCCCCCGCACCGAGGCCGACCTGGCCGCCGGCCGCTTCGACCCGGCGTGCCCGGTGGCGGGCTGCGCCGGCCGGGCCGAGTGGGCCGTCATCGACGAGAGCGCCCCCCTCGACCCCCGCAACGTCTACGCCGCCACCAAGCTGCACCAGGAGCACCTGTGCACCCTGTGGGCCCGGGAGGCCGGCGCCACGGCGGTCGCCCTGCGGTACCACAACGTCTACGGGCCCCGGATGCCCCGCGACACCCCCTACGCCGGGGTGGCGTCGATCTTCCGCAGCGCGGTGGCCGCCGGCCGGGCCCCCGAGGTCTTCGAGGATGGCGCCCAGACCCGGGACTTCGTCCACGTGGACGACGTGGCCCGGGCCAACGTCCTGGCCCTGACCGCGCCGGTCGGCTCGCCGTTCACGGTCTGCAACGTCGCCAGCGGCACCCCACACACCGTGGCCGACCTGGCCCGGGCCCTCGCCGGCCGGGCGCTACAGCCGGTCGTAACCGGGAGGTGGCGCCTGGGCGACGTCCGCCACATCGTGGCCTCGCCCGCCCGGGCCGCCGACACGCTGGGCTTCGTCGCCGAGGTGGGCTTCGCCGCCGGCATGGCCGAGTTCGCCCGTGCCGGCCAACCCGCCTGACGCCCGCCCGAGCGGCCCCTGGGTCGCCGGCTTGGCCGCCGCGGCCGTGGCCGGTGTGGGCCTGTCGCTGGCGGTCGCCACCGGCGAGCCCATCGGCGACGCCCGCTGGGCCCTGCTGGCCCGGCTGGCCGTGTGGGCGGTGGCCTGGGGCGCGGGGGTGGTGTGCGCCTTCCGCCTGCCCAAGCGAGTCGCCGTGCCCGCGGTGTTCGCGGTGGCCGTGGCCCTGCGCCTGGCCGCCCTGGCCGGTCAGCCGGTCCTGTCCGACGACCTGTACCGCTACGCGTGGGACGGCCGGGTGCAGGCGTCCGGCACCGATCCGTACCTCCACCCGCCCGACTCCCCGGAGCTGACCGGCCTGCGGGAGGAGTGGCTGTGGCCGGACGCCGAGGGCTGCGCCGGGCTGCAGCGGGAGGAGGGCTGCACCCGCATCAACCGGCCCTCGGTGCGCACGATCTACCCGCCGGTGGCCCAGGGGTGGTTCGCCGCCGTCTACCGGGTGGCGGGGGTCGACGTCCACCACAAGGCCTGGCAGGCGGCCGGCCTCCTCACCGACCTGGCCCTGATCGGCCTGCTGCCCGCCGTCCTGCGGGCCTGGAGGCGGGACGAACGGTGGACCGTCCTCTACGCCCTGTCGCCGGTGCCGGTGGTGGAGGTGGTCAACAACGGCCACGTCGACGGGCTGGCCGCCCTGCTCGTGGTCCTGGCCCTGCTGGCCGCGGCCCGGCGCCGCCCGGTCCTCGTCGGGGCGCTCGTGGGGGCCGCCGCCCTGGTCAAGATCTACCCGGCCGTCCTGGCCCTGGCCTTCGTGGCCGCCGTCCCGGCCGCCCGCCGGCGGGCGGTGCTGGCCCGGGTGGGCGGCGCCGCCGGCGCCCTCGTCGCCCTGGCCTACCTGCCCCACGTGGCCGCCTCCGGCCTCCGGGTCCTCGGCTACCTGCCCGGCTACCTGCGGGAGGAGCGCTACGACGAGGGCGGCCGCTACCTCCTGGCCGGCCTCCTCGGCCTGCCCGCGTGGCTGACCGCCGTCCTCGCCGCCGGCGCGGTGGCCGCGGTCGCCGCCCGCCTGTGGTGGCCTCCCCCGGCAACTGGTGACGGTCAACGGGGCCTGGCGCGGTCCAGCGTCGCCAGTTCCCGCTCGGCCTGGGCGACGGTCCCGGCCGGGTGCGCCGCCCTCCTCGGCGCCCTGCTCCTGGCCGTGACGCCCGTCCAGCCGTGGTACGCCCTGACCCTCCTGGCCGTGGCCACGGTGGCCGCCGCCCCGGCGTGGGCGGCGGTGGCCGTCGCCGGGTACCCCTACTTCTTCGCCGTCATCCTCGACAGTCCCCACGCGGTCGCCATCGGCCGGGTGTCGTACGGGCTGGCCCTGCTCGTGATCGTGCTGGCGGCCCGGTCCCGGACCGGCCGGACAACCCGTATGACGGGTGAGGTGAAGGTGGCCTAGTCTGGCATTGTCATCGCAGGGTCCTGTGGTGCAGCTTGGAGTGCACGCCGCCCTGTCAAGGCGGAGGTCGCGAGTTCAAATCTCGTCAGGACCGCGCAGTTCGCAGTTCGCAGGAGAAGTCCACGGTCGGGTAGCTCAGTTGGTAGAGCGCGCGCCTGAAAAGCGCGAGGTCACCGGATCGACGCCGGTCCCGACCACGTGCACACTTTCCGCCGTCTCTTTCCGGCCGCCCTCGCGGCCGCCGGCCTGATCCTTTCCGGCTGTGGCGGCAGCCCCACGTCCCGCCGGCAGATCTCGGTGGCCACCCTGGGCACCGGCGCCGGGTTCGACCCCACGGCGGTCACGGTCGAGAAGGACGACAACGTGATCCTGCGGGTGGGGAACGCCGCCGGCCGGGTCCACGGCTTCAGCATCGAGGGCTACGGCATCCAGCGCGAGGTCCAGCCCAACGAGAACCTCGAGCTGCGCTTCAAGTCCAGCAAGCCCGGGACGTTCAAGATCTGGTGCCACCTCCACGAGACCCACCAGCTGGCCACGCTGATCGTCCAGTAGGCCGCCCTCCGGGGGGATCCGGGCCAGCCGCGAAGTAGCCTGCCGCAGGTGGACGTCTTCGACCGCATCGGGGCGGGCGACTACGAGCAGGTGGTGTTCTGCCATGACCGCCGCTCCGGCCTGCGGGCCATCGTCGCCATCCACTCCACCGCCCTGGGGCCGTCCCTGGGGGGCACCCGCTTCTACCCCTACGGCAGCGAGGACGAGGGCCTGGCCGACGTGCTGCGCCTGGCCCGGGCCATGACGTACAAGGCGGCGGCCGCCGGCCTCGACCTGGGCGGGGGCAAGGCGGTCATCTTCGGCGACCCCGCCCGGGACAAGACCGAGGCCCTGTTGCGGGCCTACGCCCGCTACATCGACGGTCTGGGTGGCCGGTATCTCACCGCGGAGGACGTGGGGACCACCCAGGACGACATGGATCTCCTCCGCAAGGAGACCCCGTTCGTCACCGGCGTGAGCCGCGAGCTGGGCGGGTCGGGCGACCCCTCGCTGGCCACCGCCTACGGCGTGCTGTGGGCCATGAAGGCGGTGGCCCACCACCTGTGGGGCGACCCGTCGCTCGTCGGCCGCCACGTCGCCGTGGCCGGGGTCGGGAAGGTGGGCCGGGCCCTGCTCGCCCACCTGGTCGAGGAGCGGGCCCGGGTGACCGTGGCCGACGTCTCTCCGGCCGTGGTCGAACGGGCGGTGGCCGAGACGGGGGCCGAGGCGGCGAGCGTCGACAAGATCCACGCCGTGGACTGCGACTTCTACGCGCCGTGCGCCATGGGCGGAGTGCTCAACACGGAGACGATCGGCGAGCTACGGTGCGCGGCGGTGGTGGGCTCAGCGAACAACCAGCTGGCCGACGGGATCCCCTCGGCCCGGCTCCTCGCCGAGGCCGGGGTGCTCTACGCGCCCGACTACGTCGTCAACGCCGGGGGCCTGGTCAACATCGCCGAGGAGCTCGGCCCCCGCGGCTACCACCCCGACCGCGCCATGGCCGCGGTCCGGCGCATCTCCTCGACCGTGGCCTCGGTCCTGCAAGCGGCCGAGGCGGACGGGGTGACCACCGCCGAGGCCGCCGACCGGTTGGCCGAGGAGCGGATCGCCGCCCTGTCCGCCGTCCACCAGATCCGCACCCGAACCTAGGCGGCCCCCCATGGCCAAGGTGATCCACGAACGGGCCCAGGCCCGGCCCACCCCCCCGGCCCGGCACGTCCAGCTGGGACTGTCGGCCGACGACGTGGTGGGCATGTACCGCACGCTCCTGCTGGCCCGCTTCGTCGACCAGAAGGCGTGGAACCTCACCCGCACCGGGAAGGCCCGTTTCTACATCCCGGCCGAGGGCCAGGAGGCGGCCCAGGTGGGCTCGGCGTGGGCGGTGCGGGCCGGCCACGACGTCGCCCTGCCCTACTACCGCGACATCGGGGTCGTGCTCTGCCTGGGGATGACCCCCTACGAGATCCTGCTGGCCGTGCTGGCCAAGGGCGACGACCCCAACTCGGGTGGGCGGCAGATGCCCAACCACTGGGGGTCGAGCCGGCTGGGCATCATCACCGGGTCGTCGCCCATCGGCACCCAGTTCCCCCACGCCGCCGGCCTGGCCCTGGCCTCCACCCTCCGGGGCGACGACAAGGTCACCGTCAGCTGGTTCGGCGAGGCGGCGGCGTCCAAGGGCGACTTCCACGAGGCGCTCAACTTCGCCGGCATCCACCAGCTGCCGGCCGTGTTCGTCTGCGAGAACAACGGCTACGCCATCTCGGTCGGCATGCGGAAGCAGTCGGCCGTGCCCGACGTGGCCGACCGGGCCGCCTCCTACGGCATGGACGGCGTGGTGGTCGACGGGAACGACGTGCTCGACGTCTACGCCGCCACCCAGGCCGCGGTGGCCCGGGCCCGGGCCGGCAAGGGCCCCACGCTTATCGAGGCCAAGACCTACCGCCTCATGCCCCACACCACCGATGACGAGGACCGCGTCTACCGGTCGCGCGAGGAGGTCAAGGCCTGGCGCCAGCGCGACCCCGTGCCCCGGCTGAAGCGGTACGTCCTCGAGCAGCGGCTGCTGTCGCGGGACGAGGCCACCCGCCTGGAGGAGGCGGCCCGCGAGGAGGTGGCCGAGGCGGCCCGGCGGGCCGAGCTGGCCGACCCGCCCGAGCCGGGCACCGCGTCGTCCCGGGTCTACGCCCGCCCGGTGCGGCCCCGCCCGCCCCGTGAGGCCCCGCCGGCGGCGGCGCTGGGCGGCCCCGAGCACAACGTGGTCGACACCGTCCGCCTCACCCTGCACGACCTCATGGCCCGGGACGAGCGGGTGGTGCTGCTCGGGGAGGACGTGGCCGTGCTGGGCGGGGTGTTCCGGACTTCCAAGGGCCTGCGCGAAGCCTTCGGGGACGGCCGGGTGATCGACACGCCCCTGGCCGAGTCGTCGATCGTGGGCATCGCCATCGGCCTGGCCCTGGCCGGCATGCGGCCGGTCGCCGAGATCCAGTTCGCCGACTTCATGCACTCCACGTTCGACCAGATGGTGAGCGAGGCGGCCAAGATCCACTACCGGTCGAACGGCGACTTCCACGTCCCCCTGGTCGTGCGCACGCCCTGGGGCGGTGGGGGCCACCGCGGGCCGTACCACTCGCAGGCGGTCGAGGCGTTCTACGCCCACGTGGCCGGCCTCAAGGTGGTCGCCCCGGCCACGCCGGCCGACGTGGCCGGCCTCCTGCGCAGCGCGGTCGAGGACCCCGACCCCGTGCTGTTCCTGGAGCACAAGAAGACCTACCGCAAGATCACCGGCCCCGTCCCCGAGGGCGACTGGCGGGTCCCCATCGGCGTGGCCGACGTGGCCCGCCCGGGGGACGACATGACCCTGGTCACCTACGGGCTGCACCGGCATTTCGCCGTGGAAGCGGCCCAGATCCTGGCCGAGGAGGACTACGAGGTCGAGGTGATCGACCTGCGCACCATCTCGCCCCTCGACGTCGACACCGTGCTGGCCTCGGCCGTGCGCACCGGCCGGGTGCTGGTGGTCCACGAGGACAACATCAGCTTCGGGGTGGGGGCGGAGGTGGCGGCCACCGTCGCCCAGGAGGCCTTTTACGACCTCGACGCCCCGGTCCGCCGCCTGGCCATGCCCGACGTGCCGGCCATGCCGTTCGAGATCGGGCTGGAGCGGGCCCTGTCGATCACCGCCGCCGACATCGTGGCCGCCGCCCGGGCCCTGCTCGAGGAGTAGCGGTCGCCCGCTTCCGCAACCGCGGCGTGCAGATCGGGGCCCTGGTCGTGGTCCTCTCGTGCCTGCTGGCCGGAGCCGCCGTGTTCCTCCGGCCGGCCGACGACGACGCTGACGAGGTCGTCCTCGTGCCCGGCGTGTGGTCGCCTCTGCCGCCGGCCGGCCTCCCGGGCCGCAGCGAGGCGCCCGCGGTCTGGACCCGCAGCGCCATGATCGTCTGGGGCGGCAACGGCGACGCCGGGCCGCTGGGCGACGGGGCGTCCTACGACCTCCCCACGGCCACCTGGAAGCCGCTGCCCCCGTCGCCCCTCGTCCCCCGGCGGGGCCACAGCGCGGTGTGGACGGGCACCAGGATGCTCGTCTACGGGGGGCTCGACGCCGGCGGCGAAGGCTGCCCGGCCGGGTGCGTCCAGGGCGACGCCGCCGCCTACGACCCTGTGGCCGACAGCTGGACCCCCGTCGCCCCGGCCCCGATCGAGGGCCGCAGCGGCCACACCGCAGTGTGGGTCCAGAACCGCATGGTCGTCTGGGGCGGCGCCGCCTCCGATGGGCGGGCGCTGGGCGACGGCGCGTCCTACGACCCGGCCACCGACACGTGGGCGGCGCTGCCCCCGTCGCCCCTCGAACCCCGGGTCGGCCACCGGACGGTCGCCACCACCCATCGCATGCTGGTGTGGGGTGGGTCGTCCGAGGCCGAGGAGGGCGGCCGGTACTTCGCCGACGGGGCCGTGTACAGCCCGGTCACCAACACCTGGGCGGGCATGGCCGCCGCTCCGCCCGGCCTGGCCCCCAGGGACAACCTGGCCGCGGTGTGGACCGGAGAGGAGCTGCTGGTCTGGGGCGGCTACGGCCGGTCCGAGGACTGCACCCCATGCTTCTTCGGCGACGGGGCCGCCTACGACCTGGAGGCCGACTCCTGGACCACGATCGCCCCCTCACCCCTGAGCGGCCGCGGCGGCCACCGGGCGGTGTGGACGGGGCGGGACATGCTGGTGTGGGGCGGGTTCGACCATACCGAGCTGGGCGACGGCGCCCTCTACAACCCCACGACCGACTCGTGGGACCGGCTGGTCCCCGGGCCCCTGCCCCGCCAGCACCCGGTCATGCTCTGGACCGGCCAGCAGATGCTGGTCTGGGGCGGCCAGGGCGCGATGGCCACGCGGGACGACGGCGCGGTCCTCACGTTGACCTACGCCTAATCGGTGCCGCCGCCGTCGGTCTTGGCCCGCTCCACGACCAGCGCACCGACCTTCTCGCCCACGTCCATGCCGACCTCGTTGTCCGCGCGCCAGTGGATCCCGCCCCACAGCCTGGAGTTCGACGCCTCCTCGGCCTTGGCCTGGAAGTCGGCGGCGTCGCCGGGGAAGAGGTAGGACAGGACCTCGGCCGCCGCGCCCGAGTAGGTGGCGTGCCCCGAGATGTACGAGGGGAAGAACGGGGTGTCGATGTAGGGCTCCCAGTTCGGATCCACCCCCGAGTCGCGCACTCCGTTCTCCGGGCGCGGGTCCCAGTAGGCGTACTTGGCGTCCCAGGATGCCACTCCGGCGTCGGACATGGCCACGCTGACCATGGCCAGGGTCCGCTCGGACTTCGGTGTGGTGGGCAGCTCGTCGCGCAGGTAGGCGAGCAGGACGTTCATCCACACGCCCGCGGGCAGGGGGGTGCCCTGGCCGCCCGCCCAGAAGGTCGCGGCCTTCTTCTGCTCCTCGGTCAGGTTCTTCTTCGCCTCCACGACCTCCCGGGCCTGGGCGAGAAACTCGGGGGAGCCGAAGACCGGCGGGGGGCCCGGGCGGAACTGGTTCCCCGCGCTCATGACCCACGTCTTCCACTCGCCGGCACAGGGCTGCACCGGGTTGGCCACGCTCCCGGGGGGCGGGGCCCAGTACCGGGGGGCCGGGCCGGGCACCTTCTTGTTGCAGGGCGCTTCGGCACCGTCGGCCCTGGCGAAGGCGATGGCCTTCTCGGCGACCTTGTGGCCGAGCTCGAGGCCGGCGTCGACGTCGCTGCGCCGGTTCACGCCCGCCAGTACCCGGGAGTCCGCGGCCTGGTCGGCCGCTTCGTCCAGGCGCAACGCCGGCCGCTCGGGGAACAGGTAGGCCAGCACGCGGGACGCGGCCCCGGCGATGGCGGCGTGCTCTGAGGGGTAGGAGGGGTCGGGACCGGGCTCGACCAGGCGCTCGGCCACGTCGGGTGCCTCCCGGTTGTACAGGTACTTGTAGTGCCAGGCGGCGACCATGGCGTCGTAGGCGGCCACGCTCATGAGGGCGTACCCCCGGGACGACAGCGGCGGGTCCTTCTCCCGAGCGGCCACGAACTCCAGGTTCATCTCGACCCACGGCGTGCTCACCGGCGATCCCTCGGCCGCCCACTTGCGCACGATGTCCTTGTCCTCGGGCGTGCGCTCCTCGGCCAGGTCCTTGATCTCCTGGTCCTCGGCCTGCTCCTGGGCCGAGCCCTCGGCCGGCGGGGGCGGCACCGCGATCTCGTCGGGGGCGCCGAGCACCCACGTCTTCCACCCGCCGGCGCCGGGCTCGGCCTTCTGGGAGGCAGTCTCCCCACCGTCGTCCCCATCGCCCGCGCAGGCGGCGGCGACGAGCGCCAGAGCAAGGGCCAGGACCACGGGCTTGCGCCAGCTCGTTCGCGACATGTGCGTTGCCCCCCGTCGACCGGACT
>JBOGIE010000093.1:0-9890 GCA_050742435.1 Acidimicrobiales bacterium
TTGGCGCACCGGGCCCAACGGGTCGCCGGGCGCGGTGGCGGCGAGCCGGGGCAGCTCGCCCGACACCCTCATGGCGACGCCGCCCCCCTGGTTGGCCCAGCGGCGGAAGGCCCGGTCGAAGGCGGGCAGGTCCTCGTGCCGGGAGACCAGGCACGCCCGGCCGGCCCAGTAGACGTCGTCGCCGTCGGACGGGTCCAGGGCCGCCACCGCCTGGGAGAAGGCGACCAGCTGGCCCGAGCCCACGGCCAGCCCCTCCCCCCGAAGCTCGTGGCCGAGGGCGACGAGGGCGCGGAGGAGGTCAGGCGCCATACCACCCCCCAACCGGTGACATCCAGTGCGGTATCCGACACCACGTGTCACCAGTTCGGAGGGTGGGCGGCTCAGGCGTTGCCCACCACCTCCGAGAGGCGCTCCCGGACCAGGATTAGGTCGTCGTGGTCCTTGATCACCGAGCCGAGGGTGTCGACGGCGGTGTCCTCGTCGAGCGACGTGGCGCCCAGGAGACTCAGGGCGTGGGCCCAGTCGATGGTCTCGGCCACCCCGGGCGGCTTGGCCAGGTCGAGCCGGCGCAGGCGGGCCACGGCGTCGGTGACCTTGGCCGCCAGCTGGGCCGCCACCTCCGGCGCACGAGCCCGGACGATCTCCACCTCCCGTTCGGGCGACGGGTAGTCGATCCAGTGGTACAGGCACCGGCGCTTGAGGGCGTCGTGCAGCTCCCTGGTGCGGTTCGAGGTGACGACCACGGCCGGGGGCACCTCGGCCCGGATGGTGCCGATCTCGGGGACGGTCACCTGGAAGTCGGAGAGCACCTCCAGCAGGAAGGCCTCGAACTCGTCGTCGGCCCTGTCCACCTCGTCGATGAGCAGGACCGCCCTGTCGCCCGCCCGCAGGGCCCGCAGCAGGGGGCGCTCGACCAGGAAGCGGGGCCCGAACAGTTCCTCGACCGCCCGGTCGTCGGCTGCGGCCCTCTCGCTCAGGGCCCGGATGTGGAGGAGCTGGCGGGCGTAGTCCCACTCGTAGAGGGCCTGGCCGGCGTCGATCCCCTCGTAGCACTGCAGGCGGATGAGCTCCACGCCGAACACCGAGGCCAGGGCCTTGGCCGCCTCGGTCTTGCCCACCCCGGCCTCGCCCTCGAGCAGCAGCGGCCGGGCGAGGGACAGGGCCAGGAACATGGCGGTCGACAGCCCCCGGTCGGCGAGGTAGGCCTGCTCGCCCAGGGCGGCCCCGAGCTCGGCGGGAGAGCTGGGACGGCCCACGGGGCCATGGTACGGCCGTTTTCGGCGATAGCAGGGCGGGTAGCGACGGACTTGGGAGGTGACAGCCTTGGCCGACTACATCTGTCCCAACTGCGGGAAGGAGCTGCCGAGCGAGCTCGGGCAGCACGCCCCCGACCTGGTGAGCGCCCTGGTCACGTGCCCCCACTGCGGGGCCCAGGTCACGCTGCGTGAGGGGGCGGTGGAGGCGCCGTCGGAGGACTACGAGGAGGCGGCGGCCGCACCCCCCGGGCGCACGGAGGGACGGGAGACCTTCGCCGGCAACGAGACCCTCTCGGAGCTGAGGGAGGAGCTCGAGGACAAGCAGCGCTGACCCACAGGCGCTGCTACCAGTCGTCGAGCTCGGCAAGGGCCTTCTCGATGGCGTTGACCAGCGCGGCACGGATGTACGGCTTGGTCAGGTAGACAGCGCCCATCTGCCGCCCGCGGTCGATGTGGCTGTCGTCCACGTGGGCGCTTAGGAAGATGACGGGGATCCGCTTGGGCGCCGCGGTGGCCTGAAGCTTCTCGGCCAGGTCGAACCCATCGACGTCGGGAAGCGCCACGTCGAGCACCGCCACGTCGGGCGCGCCGTGCTCCTCTACCGCGGCCATGGCCTCTTCGGCCGACGGCGCCAGGAGGACCCGATGGCCGGTTTGCCGGAGGTGGGCGCGCAACAGCATCCGGATTCTCTCGTCGTCGTCCACCACCAGGATGCGTCCCACCTCAGCCCTCCAGGCGTGGCCAGGCGCGAACGGTGGCCGCCACCCGCGACAGCTCCGACTCCAGCCGCCCGAGCAGCTCCGGAGGCGGCCGCCCTCGGCCGGCGGCGGCCTCCAACTCCTCGCACACCCGGACGACCCCGAGCACGCCGAGGGTGGCGGCCGTCCCCCGGAGGCGGTGGCACACGATCCTGACGGCGTTGGCGTCGCCGGCGCCGTCCTCGGACGCCAGGGCGGTGAGGTCGCCACCCGCTTGGTTCAGGAAGGACCGGAACAGGGCGTCGACCACACCGGGGCTGCCCTCACTCTCCAGCTCACGGAGCGCGGAAAGGCGGACCGGATCGATCACGTCGCTGGGGGATGTGCCATCGGTGCCGGTCGCCATAGACGGCCCAAACCAAGCCTTTCAGACCTTTCAGACAATATAGACAAATGGTATAACACAGGGTATCGCCTCGAAGCGAGCGTGCGCCGCCATCGGCGCCGGACCGGCGGGAGCGACGTGACGTACGACAGCACGGGAGTGACGGCTCGGCCCTGGGGAGGGGGGATGAGAGCGGCCGTGCGGTCGTTCTGGCGCTGGCTGCCGAAGGGCGGCCGTCTCCCCGAGAGCGCCTGGCACGCCCGTCACCGGGCCATCGTCGCCCTGCTGTGGCTGCACGTGCCGGCGATCATCCTGTTCGGCCTGACCCTGGGCGAGGACCTCAACCACGCACTGGTCGAGACCATCCCGATCGCCTCGGCGGCCGTGCTCGCCGTGCACGGCCCGCTCAGCCGGACGGCGAAGACGGTCGTCTCCTCGATCGGGCTGCTGACGTCGTCGGCGGTGCTGGTCCACCTGTCCGGTGGGGTGATCGAGGCCCACTTCCACTTCTTCGTCATGGTGGGCGTGGTCGTCCTGTACCAGGAGTGGTGGCCCTACCTGGTCGCCACCGGCTACGTCGTCCTGCACCACGGGGTCCTCGGCACCCTCTACCCCGCCGACGTGTACAACCACGCGGCGGCGGTGAACCAGCCCTTCAAGTGGGCGGTGATCCACGGCGGCTTCATCCTGGCCATGTCGGTGGCGGGCGTGCTGGCCTGGCGGATGAACGAGTCTCTCCACAGCACGACGGCGATGCGCGAGCAACAGCTGGCCGAGGCCCAGCACCTGGCCCATGTCGGCAGCTGGGAATGGGACCTCAGCAGCGACGGCCTGGAGTACTCGGATGAGATGTTCCGCCTCTTCGGCGTGGAGCCGGGGGTTGACGCCCCCACCTTTGCGTGGGTGATGGAGCGCATCCATCCCGAAGACCGGGCCACGATCGGCGGTCTGGTCGCCGAGGCGCGGGAGAACGGCTCCGACTTCGCCACGGACTTCCGCTTCGTGACCGCCGCCGGCGAGGTGCGCTGGATGCACGGCCGGGGCCAGGTGGTCGTCGACCAGGACGGCCGGTCGACGAGGATGCGGGGCACCGGGCACGACATCACCGAGCGGAAGCACCTCCAGGCCGCGCTGGTCAGGGAAGCGGTGGTGCTGCGCGGCCTGCTCCAGATGGTGGCCACCACGGCGAACCAGGCCACAACCGTCGACGAGGCGATGAACGTGGCCGTCGAGCAGGTGTGCGCCCTGACCGGCTGGCCGGTCGGGCATGCGTTCGTCTCGAAGGGACCGGACCAGGCGATCACCTCCACAGGCATCTGGCACATGGACCAGCCGGAGCGCTTCGAGGCCTTCCGGCAGGCGACGGAGGCCGGTCCCCTGCCGCCCTCGGGCCTGCCGGGCCGGGTGCTGGCCTCCGCCGTCCCGGCATGGGTGGTCGACCTCTCCGCTGACGACGACTTCTGCAGAAGGGATGCGGCCCGGGCCTGCGGCATCCGTTCGGCGTTCGCCTTCCCGCTGCTGGTCGGCCAGGAGGTGGCCGGCGTCCTGGAGTTCTTCTCGACCACGGTGCAGCCGGTCGACCCGCAGCTGGTCGAGGTCCTCGGCCAGCTGGGTCGCCAGCTCGGGTTGGTGGTCCAGCGGGCCGAGGCGGCCGAGAGGCTGCGGGCGAGCAACGAACGCAACCGCACCATCGTGGAGACGGCGAGCGACGCGTTCGTCGAGATGGACGAGCTGGGTGTCGTCCTCGACTGGAACCGCCAGGCCACCACCATGTTCGGGTGGCCCCGTGAGGAGGCGCTCGGGCGGGAGCTGGCCGCGCTGATCGTCCCCGCGGAGCTGCGCGCCGCCCACCGGGTGGGGCTCAAGCGCTATCTGGCCTTCGGCGGGGGCAGGGTGGTGTCGAACCGGGTGGAGTTCGAGGCCCTGCACCGCGACGGTCACCGGTTCCCGGTCGAGGTCGCCGTGTGCGAGGTGGCATCGGGCACCGGCCGGGTCTTCAACGCCTTCGTGCGGGACACCACCAAGCAGAAGGAGGTGGAGGAGGCGCTGGCGTCGGCGCGGGACCAGGCGGTCGAGGCGACCCAGATGAAGTCGGCGTTCCTCGCCAACATGAGCCACGAGATCCGCACGCCGATGAACGGGGTCATCGGGCTGGCCAGCCTCATCCTCCAGACCCCGCTGGACGACATACAGCGCACGTACGCCGAAGGGCTGCAGTCGGCCGGCGACGCCCTGCTCTCGGTGATCAACGCCATCCTCGACTTCTCCAAGATCGAAGCCGCCAGGGTCGACCTGGAGGAGGTGGACTTCGACCTGCGGGAGCTGGTCGAGGAGTCGGTCGGACTGATGGCCGGACCGGCGGCGGCCAAGGGCCTGGAGCTGGCGACGTGGTGCTACCCGCGGCTGCCGACCGCGGTGCGCGGCGATCCTGCCCGCCTGCGCCAGGTCCTGCTGAACCTGGTGGACAACGCGGTCAAGTTCACCGAGCGGGGACAGGTCGTCGTGCAGGTACGAGCGGTGGAGGAGGATGCCGAGCGCGTCGTGGCCCGCTTCGACGTGGTGGACACCGGGATCGGCATCGACGCGGCGTCGCACGAGCGTGTCTTCGCCTCCTTCTCCCAGGCCGACCCGTCGACCACCCGCCGGTACGGTGGCACCGGGCTCGGCCTGGCGCTCGTCAAGGGTCTCGTCGAGCTCATGGGTGGGGAGATCGGGGTGGAAAGCCAGCCCGACCGGGGAAGCACGTTCTGGTTCACCGTCCTCTTCGGGCGGCAGCTGGCCCCCACCCCGGCCCCCGCCCCGCGAACCGACCTGGACGGCGTGCGGGCGCTGGTCGTGGACGACAACGCCACCAACCGGCTGATCCTCGAGCAACAGCTCGGCGCCTGGGGGATGCGGCCGGAGACGATCGACGATCCGCGTCAGGCGATCAAGGTCCTGCGGGAGGCGGCCGAGGCGGGCGACCGCTTCGCGGTGGCGCTGGTCGACATGCAGATGCCGGCCATGGACGGGCTCCAGGTGGCGGCCGGCATCGACGGCGACCCCACCCTGGCCGGGCTGCCCGTGATCCTCCTGAGCTCGGGCCGGAAGCTGCCGGCCGCCGATCTGCCCAGCTCAGGGGTCCGGGCATCGCTGATGAAGCCGGTCCGCCAGTCGGAGCTGTACGACGCCCTGGTCGGCATCTTGACGCCGCCGGAGCCGAGGGTCGATCCTACCGCGGTGGCTGCGGCGCCGGCGTCCTCCTGGCGGGGCGATGTGCTCGTGGTGGAGGACAACGTCATCAACCAGACCGTCGCCTGTGGCCTGCTCGCCCGGCTGGGGTACCGGACCGACGTGGCGGTCAACGGGCGCGAGGCCGTGGAGGCCGTCGCCCGCCACCCGTACGCCGCGGTGCTGATGGACTGCCAGATGCCGGAGATGGACGGCTACGAGGCCACGCACGAGATCCGCAGGCGTGAGTGCGACGACCGCCACGTCCCCATCATCGCCATGACCGCATCGGCCATGGACGCCGACCGCGACCGCTGCATCGCCGCGGGCATGGACGACTACATCGCCAAGCCGGTACGGAGCGAGGAGATCGAATCGGTGCTCGAACGGTGGGCCGGGGCGCCCACGTCGGGCTGATGGACATCGTCGTGGTCCTGCTCATCTGGTTCGCGGTGTCGGTGCCGGCCACCCTGTTCCTGGGGGCGGTCATCGCCTTCGGCACGGGGGCCGATGGCGCGGGCGGCGCTACGCCGGAGCCAGACCGAGAAGCGACGGCGCCCGCAGAGATCCCCCACCGGTAAGGGCGTTCCCCAGCACGCCGAGCAGCGACTGGAGAAGCCCGCCGACCAGGCTCCCGGACGGCGCCGGCGGAGGAGCCGGGGTGCCGGCCGGGGCCACCCGCACGGCGACGCCGGGGTGGGCACAGGCACTGATGAGGACGGTCTGCTGCGGGGCCGGTACCGGGAGCTCCACGGAGAACACGGTCGGGCTGCCGTTGATGATCACCGTCACCGACCCGTAGACGACCGAACCGGTGGATCCGGCGGTGACCAGCAGCGCCCCGCCCTGGCCGTTGGAGCAGGTGGTGGGCACGACCGTGGGCGGGACGGGTGCCGCCGGGTCGATGGTCGCGACCGCAGCCACGGACACGCTCGTGGCCGGAGCGGTGGTCGTGCAGCCGGGTGTGGCACCGTCGAAACACACGTCCAGTGGCACGCCGGGGACGGCGAAGGGCCCGGCCGTGCCGAGGACGGTGTTGGTGGTGGGGGCGAGGAGGGCGGCGGTCACCTGCGGCGGTGGCTGGGCGGCCTGGACGACCGGAGGGCGCGGGGGTTCCGGAGCCGGTGGCGCCGGCGCCGCCGGCCGAGTGGTGGTCGTGCTCGGCATGGTGGGCGCCTGGGCCGCAGCCACCTGGGCGGGGGTGGCCCGGGGGGCTGGGACCGCCGCCGCCTGGGCGGACGGGGCTGACTGCTGGGCTTGGCCGGCGTCGGCCACGGTGACGAGCTGGCCGAAGGGGTCGCGCGCCTCGACGACCGGCGGCGCCGGTTCCTCGCCGGTGGTCGGGCTCGTCACGGTGGTCGTGTGGGCGGGCGCGGTCACCGGCGGGCGGGCCATGCCGACGGACACGTCGCCGCCGCCGCCGGCGGCGAACAGCGTCCTGAGCAGGATGGCCATCAGCACCGCTCCTCCGGCGGCGGCGAGGAGCAGCCGGCGGTCGAGGCGGGAGGGGGTTGGTTGGGCCATCAGGGGTTCGTCCGATCTGGTGCCGGTGTGGGCGCCGCTGCCGCTGCCGTCCGACCGGCCAGCAGGGGGTCGTCGCCGGGAAGCAGGGCGTAGGCCTGGCCCGACCAGGTCCCCGTGAGCTTCGGAAAGCCGGCCTGGGCTTCGGTCAGGGCCACTTCTCTCACCAGGACGGCCCGGCTCTTGTCGGTCTCGATCCGGCGCAGCATGCTGGTGATGCCGGCGTACGGCCCGTCCACGACGACGGTCACGGGCATGGCGACGAGCACGGTGCCGGCCACCGCGCTCGGTGGGGCGCCCTTGGGGACGTCCGGGTCGCCGAACGTCACCGAGACCAGCTCGACCCCGGTGGACTGGGCCGCAGCCTGCAGCTGGACCAGGAGGGTGGGCTGGGACAGCCCCGTCGGGATGAGCCGCTCGAGGAGCTGGAGGGCGCTACTGAACTCCGGCTCCCGTGCTTCGACGGCCTCCAGGGCGGCGATGCTCCGCTGCAGCGTCACCTGCTGGGCCCGGAGCCGCTGGGCGTCGGCTCGCAGCTCGACGATCTGGTCGCTCCGGGGCTGGTGGAACGCCATGACGTAGATCGTGGTGAGGACGACTGCACCCAGGACGCCGGCCAGGGGGACCCGCCAGCGCCTCACTTCGGTGCGGCCGCGGTTGCCGCGCCGGGCGGGCCGGCGCCGACCGCCGGGACCTCGAGGTCATCCTCGGGCGGCAGCCCCCGGGCGTAGCGGCCGGTCAGCGCCCCGGCGTCGACGAAGGCCGATCCCTCAAAGGTGGTCACCGGCCGCCGGCCCAGCTCCTCCCGGGTGCCGGCCTGCAGCCGGGGCTCCGACAGCCCGGTGACCGCGGTGAGCAGCTGGAGCAGCCGGTCCACCCCGGGCGTGAACGCCGTCACCGAGTAGCCCTTCAGCCCGCTCGAACCGATGACCGACCGCTCGTCGCCGGCCGTCACCGGTGGCGCGCCGAACGCCGGCAGCTTGGTCCGGAGGTTGACCGACGTGAGGGACGCGTCGGCGGGAAAGGCGAGGGCCAGGCTGGTGAGGACCGTGGCCCACGAGATCTCCGTGCCCATCGCCGAGGTCAGCAGCCGCTCCCTGGCAACGATGGCGTCGGCCAGTTGGCGGAAGCGGACGAGCTGCGCCCGCCGGGCGGTGAGGACGTTGGCCCGGGCCTGCTCCGCGTCCCGCCGGTCCTCGGCCTGGCTCAGCACCCGGCCCTGGTTGAGTCCGGCCAGGGCCAGGAGCATCAGCAGCGTCACGAGCGCCACCGCGGTGATGCCCGCCAGCCGGCGCTCCGCCATCCTCTCGACGTAGCGGGCCGGGAGCATGTTGAAGCGCTGGTTCATCGCAGCAGCCCGAGCGCCAGCCCGACCGGGACGGCCAGGAAGGGACGCTCATGGAGCAGGTCGCCGCCGTCCCCTCGCATTGGCGCGGCTTCGACGGCCCGCAGCGGGTCGCCGCGGCGCACCGGGAGCTCGAGCTCGTCGTAGAGTCGCTCTGCCAGATCGGGCGCCAGGCTCATGCCCCCGGACAGCACGATCCGCTGCACGTCCGCGTCGTCGTGCTGGCTGCGGAAGAACTCCAGCGAGTGCCCGACCTCGGTGATGACCCGCTCCACGCCCGTCTGGAGCACCGCGGCCCGTTCGTCGTCGGGCTCGAGCTCGGCTCCGGCGGCCATGGCCGCGCTGGCGTCGAGCTTGGCCTTCTCGGCCTCCTCCCACGACAGCTCCAGCACCTGCTGCAGCTTCCGGGTGGACGCGTCCCCGCCCAGCCGGACCATGCGCACGAAGAGCGGGTCACCGTCGCGGTGGACGGCGATCTTGGTCACCGCCGCCCCGATGTCCACAACCAGCTCGACCGTCCCACCGGGTGCCGGAGCGCCGGCGATGCTTCGGAGGAGGGCGAAGGCGTCGAGGTCGACGAGGACCGGGCGCAGCTTGGCCGCGGTGACGGCGGCGAGGAGCCGCTCGACCAGCTCCTGCTCGGCGGCGACCAGGAGCACCCGGATGTCGCGCCGCTCGTCGTCCGGCTTGGGCCGGTGGACGACGACGTGGTCGATGAGGGCCTGGTCGGCCGGCATCGGCAGCTGGTCCGAGGCGAGCAGGCGGATGGCGTCGGGGATCTCGTCGTCCGGCAGCTCGGGCATGTCGAGCTGCCGGACGGTGACCTTCTGGCTGGCCAGCCCGACGGCCACGTTCCGCCGCCGGAAGCCGGCCACGTCCCAGAGCTTGCGCAAGGCGTCGGCGACCGCTGCCGGCTCGACGACGTCACCGTCGACGACCGCCCCCACCGGCAGGGCGACCTCCCCGTAGCGGGTCAGCCGCAGCGGACCGCCGCGGCGCCGGTCCACCTCCGCGGCGCGGACCGCGCTGCTGCCTATGTCCAGGCCGATGGCCACTGCGGGCACTTCTCAGGCGCGGGGCGGGGTGGCCGCCGCTACGTCCCCGGCGTGCAGGCCGTGTTGGTCAGCCCGTCCTCACCGGGCCGGAGGCTCCAGATGTCCCCCGTGTTGTTGGCGTGGACTCCTTGGATGCAGTACGTCTCCGCCGTGGCCACCGGGACGGTGATGGTGACGTCGTCAGACTCCACGGGGGGGGTGGCCGTGAAGGCACCGTCGTAGGTCCCTGTCTCGGTCAGGTGGGTCTCCATGACGATGGCGTAGTTGCGCAGGTCGGACTTCACCGCGCTCTCCCAGCCCTTCTGCCGCTGGTTCAGGAAGGTGGGGATGGCGATGGCGGCGAGGATGCCGATGACGATCACCACCACCAGCAGCTCGATGAGGGTGAACCCGCCCTCGTCGTTCCGGACCCTGTTGCGT
>JBOGIE010000094.1:0-9635 GCA_050742435.1 Acidimicrobiales bacterium
CCTACGCCGCCGACGCCCTGGCCGAGCTGGCCCGCGGCGGTGGGGCCCGGCCGGCGCCCGTCCCATAGCCAAGATCCTGGTGCGGGTGGACCTGGCCGCCCTGTTGCGGGGCCAGGTGGGCCCCGGGGAGGTGTGCGAGGTGGCCGGCTTCGGCCCGGTGGCCGTCTCCGCCATCGGTGACCTCATGGACAGCGGGGATCCGTTCCTGGCCGCGGTGGTCACCCGGGGCCAGGCGGTGGTGGGGGTGGCCCACCTGGGGCGGCGTCCCACCGCCGCCCAGCAGAGCGCCCTGGAGTGGCTCTACCCCACCTGTGCCGTCGAGGGGTGCTCGGCGGTGGCCTGGTTGGAGAACGACCACCGGGTGGACTGGGCCGCCAGCCACCTCACCGTGCTCGACCTGCTCGACCGGCTGTGCTCCCACCACCACGACCGCAAGACCCAGGACGGCTGGGGACTGGTGGAAGGCCGGGGCACGCGCCCCTTCGTGCCCCCAGACGATCCTCGCCATCCCCGACACCAACGGAGCGCGGCGTGAGTGGGTCGCGCCCCCGCGAGTGGAAGGGAACGGAGCGGGGAGGTGTTGACTCATCGATGACTCCCACGCCGCACCAACGCCCGCCGCTGTCCGTGCTCGACCTGGCCGTGGTCAACGAGGGCGGAACCTCGGCCGAGGCCCTGGCCGCCACCACCGCCCTCGCCCAACGGGCCGAGGAGCTGGGGTATCACCGGTTCTGGGTGGCCGAGCACCACAACATGCCGCTGGTCGCCAGCACGACCCCACCGGTGCTGATGGCCCATCTGGCCGCCCGCACCAGCCGGATTCGCATCGGCTCGGGCGGGATCATGCTGCCGAACCATGCCCCCCTCGTCGTGGCCGAGCACGTGGCCGCGCTCGAGGCCTTGCACCCGGGGAGGATCGACCTGGGCCTGGGGCGTGCGCCCGGGACCAACCAGGAGACGGCGCTGGCCCTGCGCCGGTCGCCCGCCCTGCTCGGTGCCGAGGACTTCCCGCGTGACCTGCTCGACGTCATGGGCCTCCTGGGCGACGTGCGGACCGAGGGCGGGCTCTGGGAGCACTTCAAGGCCACGCCGGCCGCCACCTCGAGCCCGCAGATCCTTCTGCTCGGCTCGAGTGGGTTCAGCGCCCAGCTGGCCGGCCGGCTGGGCCTCCCGTTCGTGTTCGCCCACCACTTCGACCAGGGCGGCACGCTGGAGGCGGTCACCCTGTACCGCGAGTCGTTCCGGCCCTCGCCGGTGCTCGAGCGGCCCTACGTCATGGTGACGGCCAGCGTGCTGGTGGCCGAGACCGACGAAGAGGCGCAGTGGGAGGCCGGGCCCAGCATGCTGATGGTCCAGCAGATCCGCTACGGGCGGTTCGGCCCGCTCGTCTCGCCCCAGAAGGCGGCGGCCGACCCCAACACCGCCGTGGCCGGGGCCATGCCCTCCACCCGCATCCTCGGCGCGCCCGGCACTGCGCTGGCCGCGCTCGACCAGCTCATCGCCGACACCGGGGCCGACGAGATCATGGTGAGCACCGTGGCCCATGGCCTCGAGACCAGGCTGGGCAGCCTGGAGTTGCTGGCCGGGGCCTGGCGGTCAGGACTGCCAGCGGCCCCAGTCGACCAGCTCCTCGAGGGGGATGCGCGGCGATGACTCGCGATCATCGTCGGACGCGGGGTGGCCGATGCCCACCCCCATCGGCGCCTCGTAGTCCTCGGGGATGCCCAACAGCTCGCGCACGCAGTCCTGGTCGTGGAAGGTCACGGGGCAGGAGGCCAGGCCGAGGGAGTTGGCCATGACGAGCATGTTCTGCGCCATGCGGCCCATGTCGAACGGGCGGCCGCCCTCCTTGGGGACGAGGATGGCAATGACCACCGGGGCCCCGGGGATCCAGTCGGCCAGCTTGCCGCACTCGCCCAGCTTGGCCCGGTCGTCCTCGTCGGTGACCACGATGAGCCGGTTGACCTGCTCGTTCTTGGCGCTGCCGGCCATGCGGGCGGCTTGCAGCACCTTGTTGATGTCTTCCTCCGCCACCGGCCCGTCCCGGAACGTACGGGTGTCTCGCTTGCTCACGATTGCCTGGTAGACGTCCATGCCTCCAGTCTTCCCGAGCCGGTTGCCCGGCTGAACCACCGGGTAGGGCCATCGACCGTGGGAAGCCTCCGAGAAGCCAATCCGTCCTTGTGGGTGGGGACGACCGAAGCCGACGCCACCCGGTTCCACGAGCTCCACAGCGACATCGAGGCCGACGTGGTCGTGATCGGCGCGGGGATCGCCGGCCTGACCACTGCCGCCTTGGTGAAGGGGCAGGGGCGCCGGGTGGTGGTGATCGAGGCCGGGCGGGTGGCGGCGGGGGTCACCGGCTACACCACGGCCAAGCTCACCGTGCTGCACGGGCTGATCTTCGACGACCTCATCCAGGCGTTCGGCGAGGAGGGGGCGGCGGCGTACGCCAACGCCAACCTGGCCGGGATGGCCACCGTGGCCGACCTGGCCGTGCGGCACGGGATCGAATGCGACCTCGAGCGCCGGCCGGCGTACACCTACACCACCGATCCGTCCATGGTCGACAAGATCCGGGCCGAGGTGGATGCCGCCCAGCGCATCGGCCTGCGGGCCGAGTTCACCACCGACACCGACCTGCCGTACCCGGTGGAGGGCGCCATCCGGCTGGACGACCAGGGGCAGTTCCATCCCCGCAAGTACTGCCTGGGGCTGGCCCGTGCGGTCGACGGTGGGGGGAGCGCGGTGTTCGAGCGGACCCGGGCCCTGTCCATCGACGAGGAGGGCGACGACCGGTGCAGGGTCGAGACGGACCACGGCACGGTGACGGCGGGCTACGTGGTCCAGGCCACCCACCTGCCGTTCTCCGACCAGGGCGGATTCTTCGCCCGGACCCATCCCCTGCGCAGCTACGCCCTGAGCGCCCGCCTCGACGGTCCGGTGCCCAAGGGGATGTACCTCTCGGTCGACACGCCCAGCCGGTCGGTGCGCTCGGCCCGCATGGACGGCGAGGAGGTCGTCATCCTCGGCGGGGAGGGCCACAAGGTCGGCCAGGATCCCGACACCACCGAGCGCTACGCCGCCCTGGAGGCCTGGGCCCGGGAGCAGTTCCCAATCCGCGAGATCGACTACCGGTGGTCGGCTCAGGACTACGTGAGCGTCGACCACGTGCCGTTCGTGGGGCCGGTGACGCCCGGGCGCGACCGGGTGCTCGTGGCCACCGGGTTCAAGAAGTGGGGGATGAGCAACGGGTCGTCGGCCGGCGTCCTGCTCGCCGACCGCATCGCCGGGCTGGACAACCCGGCGGCCGGCATCTTCGACAGCAACCGCCTCAACCCGCGGCAGTCGGTGAAGGAGCTGATCAAGGAGAACGCCAACGTGGTCAAGCGCTTCGTGGGCGACCGGCTCCGCACCGAGACCCGCGCCGTCGCCGACCTGGCCCCGGGCCAGGCCGCGGTCCTGGTCCACGGCACGGAGCGGGTGGCCGCCTACCGCGACGACAGCGGAACGGTCCACGCCGTCTCGCCGGTGTGCACCCACATGGGCTGCACGGTCACGTGGAACACGGCGGAGACCACCTGGGACTGCCCGTGCCACGGCTCCCGGTTCACCTGCGACGGCCAGGTCATCCAGGGACCGGCGGTAAAGGACCTCGAGCGCAAGGAGGTCCAGACGTAACGTTCGCCCGGTGAGCGACCGGATGATGATGCGGCGGATGCCCTTCCCGGAGGCCGACCCGGTGCCGGTGCGGGAGGCGGTCGTCGCGGCGCGCCACGCCCTGCGCCTGGCGTGGGAGGCCGACCGACGGGGGCTGGCCGTGCTGGTCGCCCTCAACGTGGGGACGGCGGCGGCGGAGATCGCCCAGCTGGTGGCCAGTGGGCGGGCGGTCGACGCGGTGGTCGACGGCGACCGTCGCACCTCGCCCACCGCCCGGCTCCTCTTGGTCGGCGCCCTCGGGCTGGCCGCCACCGCGGGCAAGAGCCTCTGGGGGGCGGCGACCGGCCCGCTGAACCAGTCGATGCTCCGGCACGCCGAGGGTCGCATCCTCGACGTGGTGGCGGCCATGGAGCTGGCCGACGTCGAGGACCCCGCCTTCCAGGACCGCCTGCAAAGGGCGTTCATGGGCGCCTACCGCCACTCCGCCCTCGTCGGCGGGGCGCTGGCCGTGCCCCAGGCGGTCGTGGGGCTGGCCGGCGCCCTGGCCACCATGACCGCCACCGACCGGGCCCTCGTGCCGCTCGGGATCGCCGGGGCGGTGCCCCGCTGGCTGGTGATGCGCAAGGTCAAGGATCCGATGGCGGTGATGCGGAGCCGGGGACGGGACGGGCGGGAGTCGGCGATCATCCGCCACTACCTCACCGGGGCGGCCGCGGCCCACGAGCTACGGGTCTTCGACGCCTCCCCGTGGCTGCGCACCCGCCACGAGGAGCTGGCCCGGGAGGCCGACCAGGCCCAGCTGGCGGTCCACCGGGAGAACGCGAGGAGCAGCCTGATGGGGGCCCTGGTGGGGCGGGCGGCGGAGGCGCCGGCCGCGGCCCGGCTGCTCCTGCGGGTGGCGCACAAGGAGACCTCGGTGGCCGACGCCGTCACCGGGGGCCTGGCCGCCCGCAAGCTGGCCGGCGGGTTCCAGCGGATCGTCGAGGCGGTGGGCGGGCTGACCCGGAACGCGGCGATGGCCGGCGACGCCCTGACCTTCACCGAGGAGCTGCCCGTCCCGGGGACCGGCCTGGCCCCGCCCGCCGACTTCCGGCGGATCGTGGTCGAGGACCTGTGCTTCACCTATCCCGGCCGGCCCGAGCCCGTGCTGGACGGGGTCAACCTGGAGATCAACCAGGGCGAGGTGGTGGCCCTGGTGGGGGAGAACGGCTCGGGCAAGACCACCCTGGCCAAGATCCTGTGCAGCCTCTACCGGCCGGCCAAGGGCACGATCCGCTGGGACGGCGTCGACGTGGCCGACTGCGACCCGGCGGGGGTGCGGTCCCGCATCGCCATCGTGTTCCAGGACTTCGTCCGCTACCCGTCGCTCACCGCGGCCGAGAACATCGGCATCGGCCTGCCGGCCCGCATCGGCGACCGCGCCGCCATCGTGGAGGCCGCCCGCCGGGCCGGCGCCCACGACGCCGTCACCGCCCTGCCCCAGGGCTACGACACCCTCCTCTCGCGGCAGTTCGGGGGCGCCGAGCTGTCCAGCGGGCAGTGGCAGCGGGTCGCTCTGGCCCGGGCCTTCCTGCGCGACGCCCCCCTCGTGGTGCTCGACGAGCCCACCGCCGCCCTCGATCCCCGCGCCGAGCGGGACCTGTTCGAGACGGTCGCCTCGCTGTACCGCAGCCGCTCCGCCGTCCTCATCTCCCACCGCCTGTCCAGCGTGCGCTTCGCCGACCGCATCTGCGTGCTGGCCGGTGGTCGGATCACCGAGTCCGGCACCCACGAGGAGCTGCTGGGCGCCGGCGGGGTCTACGCCGAGCTGTTCGAGCTCCAGGCCCGGGCCTACCGCTGACCGCCCTCGCGCCCAAGTAACCGCCCGACCACGCCGATAATCGATGTATGGCCCGCGGGCGGACAGCGAGCGTGCTCACCGCGCTGGCCGCGCTGTGGCTGGCGGCCGCCTCCCCGGCGTGGGCCGAGGACCCGCCGCCGGAGGAGCCCGCGCCACCCGGCGCCACGTTGACGGTCATCCCGGCCAACGAGACCAAGATCCTCGACATCGAGACTCCGTCGACGACCTCCGCCACCACGCGGCCGCCGGCCACCACCTCGCCCCCTCCCACCCGGGCCACGCCCACGACCACCAACGCCGAGGTCCGGACCGATTTCGCTGCCGTGCGGGCGGCGGCCGAGGCCGCGGCCGAGCAGCGCCGCCGCCTCAGCGCCGAGATCGCCGGCCTGGAGCCCGGCCTGGCCGCCACCGAGTCGGCGCTGGTCGCGGGCCAGGCCGATGTGGCCGCCCGCCGGGGCGACGTCGAGGCCGTCGAGGGCCGCATCGTCCGCGCCGGCGCCGACATCCGCGCCGCCGACGACCTGGTCGCCCGCCTGGAGCTGTCGGCCGATTCGGCGGCCGACGCCATGGCCGGCCGGCGGCCGCCGGTGGCCCGGCCGCCGGCCAAGGGCCGCACGCCCGCCGACCAGGCGGCCCAGGCCCGCGCCGACCTGGCCGCCGCCCTCGACCGCAGGTCCGAGGTGGGCCGGGTCCTCGTCGACCTGGAAGCCCAGCTCGAGGTGGCCCGGCGGTCGGCCGGCGGGGCGACGGCGGAGCTCGACGCCAAGGCGGCCGAGCTCCAGCGGGGCCGCGACGCCCTGGCCGAGCTGCGCCGCAGCCTCACCGCCGCCGAGCAGGCCGAGCCCGGGGCGTCCACCGGCACGCCGGGCGAGGTCAACCTGGTGCCGGCGCCCAGCGTCCTGGCCACCGCCACCGTGCCCGCCGGCTACCGGGCGCTCTACGGCCGGGCCGCCGCCACCTGCCCGGGGCTCCCGTGGACCATCCTGGCCGGCGTCGGTGCGGTGGAGAGCTCCCACGGCCAGTCGACGGCGGTGGGGGTCCACTCGGGGGAGAACTTCGCCGGCGCCCGGGGCCCCATGCAGTTCCTGGCCGCCACCTGGGCCGCCTACGGCACCGACGGCGACGGCGACGGCGACCGCGACGTCTACGACCCGGCCGACGCGGTGTTCGGGGCGGCCAACTACCTGTGCGCCAACGGGGCGGGCGAGGTCACCACCCTGCGCAACGCGGTGTGGCACTACAACCATGCCGACTGGTACGTCGACCTTGTGCTGGAGCTGGCCGGCCGCTACTGAGCCGGGGAGCGGGCTAGGAGGGGGAGGCCACCGCGGCCCGCTCCTCGAGCAGGCCCACGACCAGGTCGCGCATGGAGAACACGCCGTACAGCTCCCCGTTGTCGTCGACCACGACCAGGTGGCGGAAGCCCTTGTCACGCATGACCCGGGCCGCCTCGACCAGGTCGAGGGAGGGGGTGACGGTCTTCAGCCCCCGGCTCACGCAGTCGCGCACGGTCATGGTCTTGGTGTCGCTGCCCCGGGCGATGACGCGGAGGGCGTCGCGGTCGGTGATGATGCCCGTGGGCGTGCCGTCCTTGAGGACGACGGCCGAGCCGATGCCGCGCTCGATCATCCAGACGGCGGCGTCGTGGAAGCTGTCGTCCTCCTCCACGGTGAGCACGGCGCGGGTGATGAGCGGTCCTATCTCCATGGCCCGGCACTGTATCCAACGCGACGCCGGAGCTTGTGAAGGCCCTTGTGAATGTGAACACAATCACACTTGGGTTAGCATGGCACCGTGACGCTCGTACACCGGGTGCTGCACCCGAACCCCATCATCTCGCTGGAAGACCACATCCTCCGGGGAGGCGGGAAGGGCTTGACGGCAGCGCTGGAGATGGACCCGGCGGCCATCATCGAGCGGGTGCTGGCCTCGGGCCTGCGAGGGCGGGGCGGCGCCGGGTTCCCGGTCGGGCGCAAGTGGCAGACGGTGGCGTCGAACTGGTCGGCCGAGTTCCCGCCCGCGGTGATCGTCAACGCCGCCGAGGGGGAGCCGGGCACGTTCAAGGACCGCACCATCCTGCGCCGCAACCCCTACCAGGTGGTCGAGGGCGCCCTCATCGCCGCCCGGGCGGTGGGCGCCGACCTGGTGGTGTTCGGCATGAAGCGGTCGTTCTCCGGTGAGGTCGAGCGGGTGCGCGCCGCGGTCGAAGAGGTGGAGGACGCCGGCTGGAGCAAGGGCGTCGAGATCCAGGTCTTCGAGGGCCCCGACGAGTACCTCTACGGCGAGGAGAGCGCCCTCCTGGAGACCATCGACGGGCGCTACCCGTTCCCCCGGGTGGTCCCCACCTTCCGCCGCGGGCTGCGGGAGACGCCCGACGACGCGCCCATCGCCCCGGCGCTGGTGAACAACACCGAGTCCCTGGCCAACGTCCCCCGCATCGTCGCTCGGGGGCCGGACTGGTTCCGCACCGTGGGCACCCAGGAGTCGCCCGGCACCATGGTGTGCACCGTCACCGGCTACACCCAGCGCCACGGGGTGGGCGAGGTGCTCATGGGCACGCCGCTGGGCGACGTCATCGAGGAGATCGGCGGCGGCCCGCTCCCCGGCCGTGAGATCAAGGCGGTGATGTCCGGCGTGGCCACCGGCATCATCCCCGGGCCGATGCTCGACACGCCGGTCACCTACGAGCACCTGGCCGCCATCGGCAGCGGGCTGGGCTCGGGCGCCTTCATCGTGTTCGACGACAGCGTCGACATGACCGCGGTGGCCGCGGGCGCCGCCCGCTTCCTGGCCGTGGAGTCCTGCGGGCAGTGCTCGCCGTGCAAGCTGGACGGCGAGAACCTGACCGCGCGCCTGCTCAAGGTGGCCCACTCCGAGGGCACCGAGTTCGACATGCGGGAGATCCGCAAGCGCATCGGCACGGTGGCCGACCGCTCCCGCTGCTACCTGGCCACCCAGCAGCAGGTCCTGCTCGACAGCCTGCTCAAGCACTTCCCCGAGGACTTCGAGGCCCACATCACCAACGCCCTCGACCCGGTCGAGCCGGAGCTCATCGCCGAGCTGCTCGACATCCGGGGCGAGCGGGCCTACCTCGACGAGCGCCACCGCCTGAAGCAGTACGACTGGTCGTACAGCAAGACCGACTCGGGCACCGTCCCCGTCGAGCGCTTCGTCAACGCCGTCCCGCCCTGGCGGGCCTGACACCCCTTCAGGCCAGGCGCTCCAGCCGGTCGCCGTCGAGGAACCACATCTCCACCCCGTCGAGCACGCCGCGGTAGCGGGCCAGCCACCGGCTGAGGACGTCGAAGTCCTGTCCGAAGACCAGGAACCGCCGGTCGGCGTTGGTCACATGGCCGACGACCAGCACGGCCTCGGCGATGGCCGCCGCCTTGGCGTCGGCGTCGCCCCGGCCGGCCAGCCACACCACGTCGCCCACGATGCGCCCGTTCCCCGACACCAGCTCGAAGGCCTGGTTCACCCCGCCCGGGAGGGCGGCCAGGCGCTGGTGCAGGGTGGTGCCCCAACGGGCGGAGAGCACCCGGCGGGCATGGTCCGGGAACGCCGGCCGGGGCGACCGGTCGGGGCCTGCGGTCACCGGAGAGGCGCCGACGCGGTGGACGGCGGCCACCGTCCGGGTCCCCCCGGCCATGTTGCGGACGACGAGCCCCTGGGCCTCGAGCTGCTTGCAGGTCTCGGCGATCACCGGCCGGCGCACGCCCAGGGCGTCGGCCAGCTCGCCGTCGTCCAGGGACGCCCCGTGGACGGTCAGGTGCTCGACGATCCGCTCCCCCAGGGTTGGCACGGGGGAGAAGGTACGCGCCAGGTCAGGCGCCGCGCACCACGACGAGCCGGTCGTTGCCCGACTCGGCCCCCCAGACCTCGCCCGGCCGGCCGAGTATCTGTCGCACGCTGGCGTTGGGCGACTCGTGGGGGAACGAGCGGAACTGCTCGGTCCGGGGGTCGAACAGCACCAGGGCGTTGGCCCCGAAGTCGCTGAGCCAGACCCGATCCTTCTCGTCGACGTAGACGGCGTAGGCCTGCGGGCGGCTCCCCGGCAGCTTCCACTCCCGCCACGTGCCGGTCGAGGGGTCCAGCACCGCGACCTGGCCGGCGTTCCACTCGCTGACCCAGATCT
>JBOGIE010000095.1:0-9612 GCA_050742435.1 Acidimicrobiales bacterium
GGGGTGTGGGCCGAGGGGCCGGAGGATGTGGGCGAGCTGGACCGTGCCCGGGCTGCGGTCGTCGCCACGGGCGGTGTGGCCAGCCACCACCTGGCGGGCGTGCTGCACGGACTCGATGCCGTGACGCATGCCGGCCCCTGGGTGACGCTTCCGCGGAAGGCGAACGGGCGCCGGCCGAACGTGTCTCGCCGAGCCCTTCCGGCGGAGCGGATCGTGACGGTGGCCGGCCTGCCGTGCACGGACGGGTGGCAGACCATGGTCGACCTGGCGACGTCGCTCGACGACGCGGTGTGGGAGCAGGCGTTGGAGTCGGCGCTGCGGAAGCGGCTGACGTCGGTGGACGCGTTGCGCGGCCACGGCAACCGGCGGGTGCTGGTACGGCGGGGGGACGTCCCGGCCACGGAGAGCCTGCTGGAGACGCTCATGGTCCAGCTGGCCCGCACGGTGCCCGGGCTGCCCGACCCGGTGCGGCAGTACTGGGTCGAGGAGGCTCGGGGCCCGGCTCGACCTGGCCTGGCCGGAGCTGGGGCTGTTCGTGGAGCTCGACGGCCAGCACCACAAGGAGCAGCCGGTCTACGACGCCCGGCGGGAGACGGCGGTGGTGGCCGCGACCGGCTGGCTGTGCGGGCGGTTCACGTGGTCCGAGGTGGTGCGCCTCCCCACGACGACCGCCGGAGGCTGGGCGCCCTCAGCCGCGCAGCAGTTCGGCCACCCGGTAGGCCAGGTCGAGAGACTGGCGACCGTTCAGCCGCGGGTCGCAGGCGGTGAGGTAGCGCAGGTCGAGCTGGCTGTCGAGGACCTCCTCGGCCCCGCCCAGGCACTCGGTGACGTCGTCGCCGGTCAGTTCCACGTGCACGCCCCCGGGCCAGGTCCCTTCCGCCCGGTGAGCTCGAAAGAAGGCGCCGATCTCGGACAGGACGTGGTCGAGGTGGCGGGTCTTGCGACCGCCGGCGCTCACGAAGGTGTTCCCGTGCATGGGGTCGCACACCCAGACGACCGGGTGCCCCGAGTCGCGCACCGCCCGGATCAGCGGCGGCAGCATCGTCTCGATCCGGTCGGCGCCCAGACGGGTGATCAGGCTGACCCGGCCGGGGATGCGCAACGGGTTGAGCCGCTCGCACAGCTCGACCGCCTCCTCGGGCGACACGGTCGGCCCCAGCTTGATCCCGATGGGGTTGTTGATCCCCCGGAAGAACTCCAGATGGGCGCCGTCCAGCTGGCGGGTGCGGTCGCCCATCCAGACCAGGTGGGCCGAGCAGTCGTACCAGTTGCCGGTGAGCGAGTCCTGGCGGGTGAGGGCTTCCTCGTACCCCAGGATCAGCGCCTCGTGGCTGGTCCAGAAGTCGACCTGGTGCAGCGTGGCCTCGGAGGCCAGCTCGATGCCGCAGGCGGCCATGAAGCGCAGGGCCCGGTCGATGCCGGCCGCGATGCGCTCGTAGCGCTGGCCCTCGGCGCTGCTGGCCACGAACTCCTGGTTCCACGTGTGGACCTGGTTGAGGTCGGCGAAGCCGCCCTTGGTGAAGGCCCGCAGCAGGTTCATGGTCGACGCCGACTGGTCGTAGGCCCGCTGCAGCCGGCTGGGTTCGGGGATGCGGGCCACGGGGTCGGCGGCCAGGTCGTTCACCATGTCGCCCCGGTAGGCGGGGAGCACCTGGTCGCCCACCACCTCGGTGGCCGACGAGCGGGGCTTGGCGAACTGCCCGGCGATGCGGCCCATCTTCACGACCGGGACGCCCGCCCCGTACGTGAGGACGACGGCCATCTGGAGGATGACCTTGAGCTTGTCCCGGATGGCGTCGGCCGTGAACGCCTCGAACGACTCGGCGCAGTCCCCGGCCTGGAGGAGGAAGGCCCGGCCGGCGGCCACCTCGGCCAGGGCGGCGGTCAGCTGGCGTACCTCGCCGGCGAAGACCAGCGGGGGCCGGGTGCTCAGCCGCTTGAGGACGTCGTCGAGCGCGCCCTGGTCGGGCCACTCCGGCTGCTGGGCGGCAGGCCGGGCGCGCCAGCTGCTGGGCGTCCAGGAAGCGGTGTCGGTGGTCATGGCCGGTCCGCACAAGGGTAGAGCCCACGTCCCCACTCCGTAGAATCGATTCCATCGGAGAGCGCCGTCCTGCCGAAAGGCTGGGAATCCTGGGGGGGACGTTCGACCCCATCCACGTCGGCCACCTGGTCGCCGCGGTCAACGTCCGCCATGCCCTCCGTCTCGACCGGGTGCTCCTCGTCGTCGCCAACCAGCCGTGGCAGAAGAGCGGGCGGACGATCACCCCCGCGGTCGACCGCCTGGCCGTGGTGGAGGCCGCCGTCGCCGGCACGCAAGGGGTGGAGGCCAGCGCCATCGAGATCGACCGTGGGGGCGACTCCTACACCGCCGACACGCTGGAGCAACTCGTCGCCGAGGACCGCGACCGGGAGCTCTTCCTCGTGGTCGGGGCCGACGTGGCCGCCGAGCTGCACACGTGGCGGCGGACCGAGGACGTCGCCCGCCTGGCCACCGTGGTCGTCGTCACCCGGGGTGGGGCGGCCGCGGTCGAGCTCCGGCCCCCGTGGCGGGTCGAGCAGGTCACGATCCCGGCCCTGGAGATCTCCAGCTCCGACCTGCGGGCCCGTGCCGCGGACGGGCGTCCTCTCGACCATCTCATCCCCCGGCCGGCAATTGACTGCATTCGCGAACGTGGCCTGTACGCTGGGAGCAGATGACGACGACTTCCGACCAGGTCCGCCAGTGGGCGCGGACCGCGGCCCAGGCGGCGTCGGCCAAGGGCGGCGAAGAGACGGTGATCATCGAGGTCGGCGAGGTCCTGGCCATCACCGACGCCTTCGTGATCACGTCGGGCCGCAACAACCGCCAGGTCAAGACCATCGCCGAGGAGGTCGAGGCCCGCCTCAAGGCCGACGGCGGCATCAGCCCGCTGCGGGTCGAGGGCCTGGGCGACACCCAGTGGATCCTCATCGACTACGGCGACCTGGTGGTCCACGTGTTCCTCGACGAGACCCGCGAGTACTACGACCTGGAACGGCTGTGGTCCGACGCCCCCCGGCTGGCCTGGGAGGACGAGGCGGCCCGCAACTAGCTCGCGAGCGCGTCCCGCACGGCCTGGCGGGCGTCCTCGACGCTCATGGCGGCCAGCTCCGGCAACGGGCGGCCCAGCCCGCCCACCAGCGCGTCGGCGAGGTAGTACCCGACCCGCCACCTCCCGTCCACCAGCCCCCCGCCGAAGAAGGTCTCGACCGCCTCGGGGATGTCGAGCGACGCCCGGATGTGCTTGCGGAGCTCCTCGGCGTGCTCCTGGCACCACGGCAGCCAGTCCTGGGCCTCGGGATGGCCGTACCAGAAGTGGTCGATCTCCTCGGCCTCGGGCGCCGCGGCCCGGGAGACCTGGTTGGCCAGGCCCTCGGAGAAGATCATCCACGCCATGTCCTCGTCCGGGACCGCCTGGCCGGCCCGGTCCAGGGCCAGCTGGTGCCAGGCGTGGGCCCCCTCATGGGCGACCAGCACCTTGGTGCCCTCCCGTGACTGGAACCACTCCAGGCAGTGGAACACGGCGACGTCGTCCCCCAGGCGGCCCATGGCCGAGTTGGTGGCGAACCCGCCCACCATGAGCACGTGGACCGGGGCCGGCTCGGATGGCAGGCCGAGGATCTCGGGCAGCGTGGGGTCGACCTCCTCGATGATCTCCTTCATCACCGGCGTGGCCTCGCGCACGCGCGTGCGGACGTTGGAGAGCTCCTTGATCAGCGCCTGGAGGCCGCCGTCGGACGTGGGCACCGTCTCGTCGAACGCCGTGAACACGTCGGAGTTCGCCGCCCGGTAGGTCGACTTCCAGCCCATCTCCCGGCGTAGCGGGCTCTCGAGCCCCGACTTGCGGGCGAAGGCCTCGAAGGCCGGCATGGTGTCCCGGATGCGTGCGATGTCCGCATCCTAGAAGGGTTGGTTGGTGGAGCTGGAGGGAATCGAACCCTCGTCCGCTCGGTGCAGACTCCCCGTGCTACGACCATTCCCGAGTTTGCGGGCTTGACGCTGCCCCCGGGCCGGGTCCCGGATGTTCGTCACGTCTTTCCGTGAGGTCAGTCGGTCTTTCCCTACGTGTCAGCGGTCTTTCCCTGCCGTCAACCCTCATTCTGTTCCCAAGGCAAAGGGTCGTCCTCGGCGTGCCCTTACGGGTCGCAATGTGACTTGCTCAGCAGTTTCTAGGCTGCGAGAGCGAAGTCTTCGGTGTGGTTGGCACCTGTTTTTTTGCCCCGTTTATCGAGTCTGAGCAACTCGGGTCGCACGACAAGCCAACGGTCCCAGCGTCGAAACCAGTCAGCCCCTTGTCAACATTCGGTGTTGCCCTCCCACTCTACCGGCGCTTGACCGACATGGCTTTCGCCGCCTCGCGCGCCGCGTCCCGCTCGGCGATGGCGTGGCGCTTGTCGTAGTTCCGCCGCCCCCGGGCCAGCCCCAGCTCCACCTTGGCCCTGCCCTCCTTGAAGTACACGGCCAGCGGCACGATCGTGAGCCCCTCCTGGGCGGTGCGCGACGCCAGCTCCTCGATCTCCCAGCGGTGGAGCAGGAGTTTGCGGCGCCGCTCCGGGTCGTGGCCGCCGAACCCGTCGGCCTGCTCGTAGGGGGCGACGTGCACCCCCACCAGCCACAGCTCGCCGTCCTCCACCCGGGCGTGGGCGTCCTTGAGGACGATCTTGCCGTCCCGCAGCGACTTGACCTCGGTGCCCACCAGGGCCATCCCGGCCTCGAAGGTGTCGAGAACGTCGTAGTCGTGGCGGGCCCGCCGGTTGCTGGCGACGATCTTCACGCCCTTGGGAGCCATCGGGCGGAGAGTACCCTCGGCCACCGTGCTCAGAATCAGCCGCGCCAACTGGCAGAAGATCATCGACCACGCCGTGGAAGAGGCCGAGAAGCCGGCCGAGGCGTGTGGCCTGCTGGCCGGCCAGCCTGGGGACATCGACGTTCGGGCCGTCTACCCGTGCCGCAACGCCGCCCCGCCCGAGCGGCAGAACGTCGTCTACGAGCTCGACTCCCGGGACTACCTGAAGGCCGACCGGGACGCCCGGGAGAACGGCTGGGACATCGTCGGCGTCTACCACTCCCACACCCACACCGAGGCCCTGCCGTCGCCCACCGACATCGCCCAGGCCCCCGACCCGGGCTGGCACTACATCGTGGTGTCGCTCCGGTTGCCCACGCCGGTGGTCCGCTCGTTCACCATCGTCGACGGCGAGGTGGCCGAAGAGCCCCTCGTCCTGGAAAGGCCAGCAACTCACTAGGCTTTTCCTCGTCCCTTTCGCTCTCCGTTGGAGGCCTTCCCGCCGTGCCTGTCGAAGTGCGCCTGCCCACCGTCCTCCGCCAGCACGCCGCCGGCCAGTCGTCCGTCAAGGCCAACGGCGCGACCGTCGGTGAGGTGTTCGAGGACCTCGTCCGCCAGTTCCCACTCCTGGCCGGCCAGGTGATCACCGAGGACGGCACCCTGCACAAGTTCGTCAACGTGTACCGCAACGACGACGACGTCCGCTTCCTCGACAGCCTGGCCACGCCGGTGGAGGACACCGACGTGATCACCATCCTCCCGGCCGTCGCCGGCGGCTGAGGCCGCCACCCGCACCCCCTTGGCCGCGTTCCGGTCGATCCTGGACGCCATCGGCAACACGCCGCTGGTCGAGGTCAGCCAGCTCAGCCCCAACCCGGCCGTCCGCATCCTGGCCAAGCTGGAGGGCCAGAACCCGGGCGGGTCCATCAAGGACCGCATCGCCCTGAACATGATCGAGACGGCCGAGGCCGACGGCGTCCTCAAGCCCGGCCAGACCATCCTCGAACCGTCGTCGGGCAACACCGGCATCGGCCTGGCCATGGTGTGCCGGATCAAGGGCTACAAGCTGCGGGTCGTCCTGCCCGAGAACGTCTCCATCGAACGCCGGCAGCTGCTCGAAATCTTCGGGGCCGAGATCGTCCTGTCGCCCGGGTCGGAGGGGTCGAACGGGGCGGTGCGCATGGCCCAGCGCCTGGCCAAGGAGGCCGCCGACGTCGCCTTCCTGTTCCAGTACGGGAACCCGGCCAACCCCGACGCCCACGTGAAGACCACCGGGCCCGAGATCTGGCGGGACTGCCCGGAGGTCACCCACATCGTGGCCGGTCTGGGCACAGCGGGCACGCTCATGGGTCTGGGCCGGTACCTCAAGGAGCGCAACCCGGCCGTCCAGATGTGGGCGGTGGAGCCGCCGGCCGGGGAGATCGTCGAGGGCCTGCGCAACCTGGACGACGGGTTCGTCCCGCCCATCTACGATCCGGACATGCTCGACCGCAAGATCATCGTCCGTCCCCGGGAGTCGATCGAGTGGACCCGCCGGCTGGTCACCGAGGCGGCCATCTTCGCCGGGATCTCCTCGGGTGCGGCCATGGCCGGCGCGGCCAAGGCCGCGGCGCAGCTGGACAGCGGCGTGATCGTCACCGTGCTGGCCGACGGGGGCTGGAAGTACCTCTCCACCGGCGCCTGGACCGACGACATCGACGAGGTCGTCGAGCGGGCCAAGAAGATCGTGTACTTCTAGCGCTCAGCGGCGAACTGGTGACGCTGCACCGCGCCGCGCGCCGTTGACCGTCACCGGTTCGGCGATCCCCTAGCCTCGCCAGCGGGATGGACGACCGGCCGATCGGGATGTTCGACAGCGGGTTCGGCGGGCTGACCGTGGCCCGGGCGGTCATCGACCTGCTGCCCGGCGAGGACCTGGTCTACTTCGGCGACACCGCCCGCTACCCCTACGGCCCCCGCCCGCTGGACGAAGTACGGGGGTTCGCCCTGCAGGTCACCCGGCTGCTGATCGAGCGCCACGACGTGAAGATGGTGGTGGCGGCGTGCAACACGGCCTCGGCCGCGGCCCTGGAGCTGCTGCGGTTCGAGTTCGACGTGCCGGTGGTGGGTGTGATCGACCCGGGGGTGCGGTCGCTGGTGCGGGCCACCCGTAACGGCCGGGTGGGCGTGATCGGCACGGTGGGCACCATCGGCTCGGGCGCCTACCAGCGGGCGGTACGGGCCACCCGGGCGCCGGTGGAGCTGCGCTGCGCGGCCTGCCCGGGGTTCGTGGAGTTCGTGGAGCGGGGGGAGACGTCCGGCGACCAGGTCCACGTCCTGGCCGAGCGCCTGCTGGCCCCCCTGGTGGACGCCCGGGTCGACGCCCTGCTGCTGGGCTGCACCCACTACCCGTTCCTGGCCCGGACGATCGGCGACGTCATGGGGCGGAACGTCGTCCTGGTCGACTCGGCCGACGAGACGGCGTTCGAGGTGCGGGCGATCCTGGAGGAGACCGGGCTGGGGCGGAGGTCGGCGGCCAAGGGGGCCCACCGGTTCGTGTCGTCCGGCGACGTGGCATGGTTTCGGGCGCTCGGGGCCCGGCTCCTGGGCCCGGAGCTCGACGGTGTGGAGGCATGGGAGTGGGACTGACGGTGACCGTGCTGGGCTGCTCGGGGTCCTACCCCGGTCCGGGCGGCGCGTGCAGCGGCTACCTGGTCGACGACGGCACGACCCGCGTGTGGGTCGACGCCGGCTCCGGCACGCTGGCCAACCTCCAGCGCCACGTCGCCCTGGACCGGGTGGACGCCATCGTCCTCAGCCACGAGCACCCCGACCACTGGAGCGACCTCGAGGGCTGGAACAACGTCCTGCGGTTCGTGCTCGATCGTGACGGTTTCCCCGTCTACGCCCCGGCCGGCCTGCGCGGGCGGACGTACGACGGCATGTCGAACGTCGACTGGCTCGACATCGCCGACGGCGACCGGGTGTCGGTCGGGACGATGGACTTCACGTTCTCCCGCACCGACCACGGCCCCGAGACGCTCGGCATGCGCATCGAGGCCGGAGGGCGGTCGCTCGGTTACTCGGCCGACACCGGCCCCGCCTGGTCGCTGGAGGCCCTCGGCCACGGGCTCGAGCTTGCGCTCTGCGAAGCCACCGTGCCTACCGACCAGGAAGGAAAGATGCAGCATCTCAGCGCCCGCCAGGCGGGACAGCAGGCCACGGACGCGGGGGCGGGCAAGCTCGTCCTCACCCACCTGTGGCCCACCATCGACGCCGACCGCGCTAGGGACGAGGGGGCGGCCGCCTTCGGGGCCCCGGTCGAGGTCGCGACCCTGGGCGCCAGGTTCGACGTATGAGGCGGGACGGGCGTCAGCCCGACGACCTGCGCCCGCTGACCTTCACCCGGGACTACACCGAGATGGCGGCCGGGTCGGTCCTGGTCACCATGGGCCGCACAAGGGTCCTCTGCACCGCGTCGGTCGACGAGCGGGTGCCGCCCTGGGTGCGGGGCAAGGGCACCGGCTGGGTCACCGCCGAGTACTCCATGCTGCCGGGGTCGACGCCCGACCGCAGCGACCGTGAGGTCAACAAGGGCAAGCCCTCGGGCCGCACCCAGGAGATCCAGCGCCTGATCGGTCGCTCGCTGCGCTCGGTGACGGACATGAAGCTGCTGGGCGAGCGCCAGGTGATCGTCGACTGCGACGTCCTCCAGGCCGACGGTGGCACCCGCACCGCCTCGATCAGCGGGGCCTATGTCGCCCTGCACGACGCCCTCACCCGGCTGGTGGCCGACGGGAGGATCGGCGCCCACCCGCTCACCACCGCCTGCGCCGCGGTGTCGGTGGGCGTGGTCGACGCCATCGGGCTCCTCGACCTCGACTACTCCGAGGACGTCCGGGCCGAGGTCGACATGAACGTGGTCATGACCGCCGAGGGCCGTTTCGTCGAGGTGCAGGGGACGGCGGAAGGACTGCCCTTCACCCGCGCCGAGCTCGACGACCTGCTCGGGCTGGCCGAGCACGGCATCGCGTCGATCCTGGACGCCCAGTCCGAGGTCCTGGCCAGCCCGCCGCCGCCGCGGGTGTGAGGCTGGTTCTCGCCACCGCGAACCCGGACAAGGCCCGGGAGCTGGCCGCGCTCCTGGACGGGTTCGACGTGGCGCTGCGCCCGGCCGGCCTCCCCGACGTCGAGGAGACGGAGGACACCCTCGAGGGCAACGCCCGCCTCAAGGCGGCGGCGGTCATGGAGGCCACCGGCGAGCTGGCCGTAGCCGACGACACCGGCCTCGAGGTCGACGCCCTGGACGGTCGCCCCGGCGTGTGGGCGGCCCGCTACGCCGGTCCGGGTGCGACCTACGCCGACAACGTGGCCAAGCTGCTCTATGAGCTGGCCGGCGTGCCCCCCGGAACGCGGACCGCCCGCTTCCGCACCGTGGCTGTCGCCCTGTTCCCGGACGGGCGTGAGATCGTGGCCGAGGGCGTGGTGGACGGGACGATCGCCGAGTCGCCTCGTGGCGAGGCCGGGTTCGGCTACGACCCCGTGTTCGTCCCCGAGGGCGGCGACGGGCGCACGTTCGCCCAGATGACCCCCAAGGAGAAGGCGGAGCTGTCCCACCGCGCCCGGGCCCTGCGCCGGCTGTCGGCCATGCTGCTCACTCGATGACGGTGCCCTCGGGGAGGAGGCGGGTGCCGTAGTACACCTGCCAGGCGTGGTAGCCGAGGTAGGCCCGCTCGTCGGCCACCATCTGCTCGGCGTAGTGGGTGATGGCCCGGACGTAGCGGGCGCTGTTGTTGTAGGCCCGTAGGGCCCGGGCCATGTCCGACGG